>JAPHSA010000012.1 GCA_026193235.1 Deltaproteobacteria bacterium
ACGTTCCAGGGCTTGGTTGATGGCGTGGAGGAGTACCGACATGTCCTGGATCGGTTTTAACAGGTAGTTCCAGGCCCCACGGTGGATTGCCTCAATAGCATCAGCGATGATTCCGGTTCCAGAGATGACGATCGTTGGGGTGTCAGGAGAAAGTTCTTTTATTTTTTCCAGAACTTCCAGACCATCAACTTCTGGCATGCGGAGGTCGCAAAGAACCAGATCCGGCTTTTCACGGGTAAAAATCTCGAGACCTTCACGCCCATTACTGGCCTCAAGAACCTGGTAATCGAAATCTTCGAGGAACAACCGAAAACTATCACGGATGTTTTCCTCGTCATCAATTGTCAGGATGACCGGATTTCTACCTTGCTTCATGCTCTGAATCCTTGTTCCTGCAAGTCAAGAGAGTGGATCAGCCCATAAAAACAGTCAAAAGCTTTCAATGAAGATTAGAAAGATTTTCATGGGGAGAGCATAGTATTATGCTGGTTTGCAGGGTGTTAGTCAATCTTAATTCTACTTGCAGGAGTCCGAGTTGTTTGACGTTACAGATCACCGGTCAAACCTTGCAGGGTAAAAAGTTTGGGGTTGAGAGTTTTAACCGCCTGGATGATTTCTGAAAACTTTTGGGAGTCGACATCCTTTTCAGTATCCGTACCCTGAAAAAAAACATAACCCTTTGGAAACTCGCTAAAGCTCCCTTGATATAACAGGGAAATATCGATCAGGTCGTTTATACGGCCGCTTGTCTCCCAGGGGTCACGATAATTATACTGCCGGGCAATAATCTGGAGTCCGAGCCCATTCTCGAAAATGCCTTTGACCTCGAAAGAAAAATCACGTGGTGAGCCATAATGCTCATTTCGCCCGGAGCGGCTTTTTACTTTTGCCCCTTCAGCTTCCAACTGTGTTTTGACGATCTCTTCAGTCATTGGTTGCTGCTGTTTGTTCATCTGTTCTCCTTCAACATTTCCAGTCTTAGTTCTAATCCCCAATCCACGGGCTTCTGGCCGTCTGGAGACAGGACCCAGAGGGTAGGGATATCTGATTGCTCTGGCGCCGGACCATAACCGTCAGTTAAGTAAATCACCGCAGCAGGCCGGGGATTCATCTTTTGGACATGTGCAAAGATCGGGCGTAAATCGGTGTATCCGCCGCCGCGGTAAACTTCTGAAATCTGTGGCTGCCCACTGAAGTGTGCAATTTTTTGGATTCTGCTGCCGGCATAGAGCACGGTGATTCTGCTTTGGCGACCGCGGGAAATCTGCAAAAGTTCTCTGGCAAAGGCTTCTCGTAACGGTTGTGTGTCTGTTGAATCACTGACATCAATGCCGACAACCAGGTTTAAAAATTGTTGTTTGCGAAGCCCTGGCGTGTTGTGGCCAAAGCGTCGATGCGGGCGCTTCCAGGTTCCGGTTTTACCGATCCTTCCCGCGGTTCCAATAAATTGGCGAAGAACCTGTTGCCAGGGAATGTTTGCCGGAGCCAGAAACTGCTGGATCAGTTCCTGCAGCTCGCCCGGAACTTCACCTTGACTTCTTTTCCAGGCGGTTTGCACCATTTGTCGAACAACCTGTTCAGACAACGACTGGGGCGTCCGATCCGCTGTATTCCAAAAATGATGATCATCGACGGTGTCTGTTTTTTTTGTCGTGTTTTCAGTGGCAGATCCGCTCGCCGATTGCTCTGGCCGGTGCTGATCGCTCCGCGACCCATGTCCAGAGCCATCCTGATTCCCCAATTCGGGAAGGAGTAGCAGCTTGGCATAATATTCTTCGGCTGCCAGGCCGGACGGCAGCCGAAAACGTTGTGGATAAACGGCTTCAGACGGAAGGTTCTCAATCCCCGGATTGATGGCTAAATCACTGGCTAGATCCCAGAGTCTGGAGTAGCGTTCTTTACGACGGCTGGGGTGCAGGTGCAGGATATGTTTGATTAAATGCTCCAGTAGAGCTTCCTGTTCAAGTTGATTGAATACTGCTAAGTGCTCAGGATCAACCATCAGGGTTGGAATCGCATCGGCAATTGTCACAGCGACCGCTTTGCTGCCGCTGTATTTTTGCCGGCGAAACTGAAGCAGGAGCTGTCCATAGAAAGGGCGATGTTTCAGGAGGCGAACGATGGCGTCCTCGAGTGGGCGCATCGATTCAGGCAACATCCTGACTGATCTGACGGATGGCGTCGAGGATGGAGGCATCGTATTTGTCCTGACAAAGGATATCTGCTATGGCTGGAATTCTAATAAGCGATTTAACCAGCCCGAAGCGCATATCCCGGGGAAGAATTTCAATATAGGAGACCAGGTTGTCCTGTTGAGACCCTCTCAGTTGTGGCGTGAGCTGCAAACAGGTGATCAGATCACTCATGGTCGCGGCCTGGATATCATCCCGTTGCTTCTCTGCTTGTTCGGCGATGTCTGCCCAATGATTCAGGATATCGTCGGCCACCAGCGGGCGCTGGTGTTGCTCAGCGCACCAATGCTGAAAACTAACTGCAGCCTCACGACCAATGATGCCGCTGTAGACTTCCATCTCTAATCCCTTGGGGAAGTGACAACTGGCTTTAAGTTTGCTCACCATTTCCCAGGCCCGTTCCGAGGGCTCTAGCCGCATGTCAAAATTGCCGCTGTTCGTAGAAAGCAGCTGCTGATTCCCGGCAATGAACTGTCGAACCTGTGGGTCAAAATTTTCTCTGTTGGCATGTTGTGCCCAGCATTCCGCGTCGGTTTCAACCTGAATGACGATCATGCGGTCAAGCAGGGCTCGATCAAGAGGTGCTACCTGATAACTTCCATCTGGTGGGTTGATAGCCACCACCACGCGATGCTGTGGGGCCAACTTGTGAGTATGCAGGGCTCGTTGCTGACCTTCGTTCGGGGGCTCAACAAATTGAAAAATCGCTTGAAGTGTGTCCTCCTGCTGGGCCCGATTGAGTTCGTCACAGTGAACGACCACGGGATCCGCACTCTCTTTGGGCCACCAGCTTGGCCGCGACCAGTACATTGTTTCCTCGTCACGATAGGGGATGCCGACCAGATCACCAACCTCCATCTGGCCAAGTCTTAAAGGAATATAGCTATGGCCAATCTCGCGGCAGACTTGAATAATTCCAGCAGTTTTCCCCACGCCCCGGTGCCCGACGACACAGGGCGTCAAATCAGTTTTGGTCAGTATTTCTTTAAGCACTGTTTTCATCTGTTCAATGTTCATGTCTGCCTCAGCTCCAGAAAATAAGACTTAAGTTGTCACTTATTGATAGCATGAGCAAGAATCGGGTGCAAGAATTCACTATTCCAGTAAAAAACTAAAAAAGCACAGCTGAGCTTTGCCTTTCAATGCCGAATCACCGATAATTCTATAGCAGGATAATTTTCTGGAGTTGATCATGGTTATTTCTATCTGGACAAAAACCACAGTTATTTTTTTTACTATTCTTTTTCAGTTACCAGGGCTGGCCTGGGCGCTTGATCTGTCTGAGCTGATTCGCAAGGTAGAGCAACAGTATACTGGCCAGTCATCGATTTCTAAAGTCGAGATGACCGTTGTTACCGGCCACTGGGAGCGTCATTTGAGCATGGAATCATGGTCTCTGGGCCGAGAGCACTTCCTCGTACGGATTCTTTCTCCCGCCAAGGAAAAAGGGGTATCCACCCTTAAGGTTGAACGCGAGGTCTGGAATTTCCTGCCCAAGGTCGATCGGGTGATCCGTATCCCTCCGTCAATGATGGGCGGTGCCTGGATGGGGAGTCATATCACCAATGATGATCTAGTCAAGGCCAATCACATTGATCAGGACTATGATTTCAGTTTGCTGGATGAAGATGAGCAGCAATGGACCATTATGGGGATACCAAAACCCGAGGCTCCGGTGATCTGGGGTAAGATTGTTTATCAGGTTTTGAAGGACCAGTTAGTCCCCTTGCAGATTGAATATTATGATGAAGAGGATGTCCTGGTGCGGCGTATTCTGTTTGATGACGTCCAGACAATTGGTGACCGGACGGTGCCGTTGAAGATGACGGTTTTACCGCTGGAAAAACCGCAGGAAAAAACGATTATGCACTATCGGGATCTGCGCTTTGATGTTGACCTGAATAAAGCTTTCTTTTCCCTCGGCCAATTGAAACGGCGGCGTTGATGCTTTATCAACTGGCTTTACGCAATATCTGGCGTAATCGACGGCGAACACTCCTGACTTTGTCGGCGATGATCGTTTCTTCGGCTTTATTGATTCTGGCCCTCGGTGTTTTTTCCGGCATGCTGCGGGACATGCTCGCTTCAGCAACAGAACAGTACTATGGTCACCTGGTGATCAGTTCAAAGGGTTATCAAGATGATCGCGACATGTTTCGCCATTTCCCTGCTGACCTCTCTCTCGATGCAGTGCTGGCGCAGGATGCAATTCTTGGCACTTCGGCAAGGTTGCGCAGTTTCGGTTTATTATCCCATCAACAAAACAGTTCACCGGCAGAACTTCTTGGAATCCATGCCGCTCAAGAAAAGCTCGTGACCAGTTTGCAGGAAGCTCTGGTTGCAGGGGAATATCTGGCTGATAATGATCATAATGGCGCTGTCCTGGGGTCGGGATTAGCTCGCCGATTGAATGTCGGCCCTGGAGATGAACTGGTGTTTGTCACTCAGGCTGCAGATGGTTCGATCGGCAATGATCTGCTGCGGGTCGCAGGTATTTTCTCTACTGGCGATCACGGTCATGATAACTCTCTGGTGCTGGTACCTTTGGCCTGGTTGCAAAGCGTTCTGGTCTTGCCGGGGCAAATTCACGAAATCGCCATTCGGACAGATCAGCCTTTGAATGCAGCCGCTCTGGCTCAAAGATATAAAAGTAATCTGCCCGATTCTTTGGAAATTCTTGACTGGGGGCAGATGTTACCCGAAATGCGAGAGGTGGTCGCCAGTTATGATGTTTCGCGGATGATCATCGTGACTATCCTTTATATTGCTACCGGGCTGGGGATTCTCAACACCTTTTTTATGTCGGTGATGGAGCGTACCCGCGAATTTGGAGTGCTGATGGCCCTGGGTATGAAACCGGCCCAGGTCAGGAGTATGGTTCTGCTAGAAACTTTTTTGATGGGGACCCTCGCTTTGATCTTTGGCGTAATCATTGGGGTAGCATTGAGCCTTTATATGGCGCTGGTCGGTATTGACCTCTCCGGAACCTTGACTCCAATTACCTACGCAGGTGGCACAATATTACCGCGTCTCCACGCCGTCATTGAAACGTCCAACATCATTATCCCCGCGGGCTGTCTTTTGCTGATCAGTCTGCTGGCCGGTTTTCTGCCAGCCAACCGTGCAGCGCGCATGCAGCCTGTGGTTGCCATCCGCGAGGAATGAGATGGATATTCTGAATCTGGCCTGGAAAAATTTATGGCGGAACCGCAGGCGCACCCTCATCACTCTGGCGGCACTCAGTTTCAGTTTGATGCTGATACAGGCGTTCCATAATCTGTCTTACGGGGTCTATTCAGCGATGATTGATAGTGGCGTCCGGGCTGGGAGCGGACATCTTGTGGTGTATCATCAGGGCTATCTGGAAAGCCGGGATGAACTGTTGACTTTTCGGCCTGGGGATCTGGTTCAGCGCATTGAGCAGTTAGCCGGAGTTCAAGCTGTTTTGCCAAGGCTCTACCTTCCCGGGTTAGCTCAGTCAAGTCGTGAGAGCCGTGGTATTTTATTGACCGGAGTGGTTCCAGAGGCTGAAAAAAAAGTGAATCCTTTTCTGCGTCGTCTTCCTGACTCTGAGTGGCTGGATTCGTTGGACGGCCGGGAAGCGATCCTCGGTAGCCGACTGATGAAGGAATTACAGCTGAAGCCGGGGAATAAATTTGTTGTTACTATGCAGCATCGTTCCGGTGAACTTGTCAGTGAAATGTTCCGTGTCCATGGGGTCGTCAAGACCGGGATCAAGAATGTCGATAAATCATTATTGATGGTTGGCCGTGATCGGGCCGCAGCTTTGGCCGGGGCGACAGGAACTGTCCATGAATTGGCGATTGTGCTTGATAAGCAATCTGATGGTCTGCAGGTTTATCCGCAACTGCTCAACCTGGTACAGAGTGATCCATTGCTGGTGGGATTGACCTGGGAACAGGCGATGCCGAATCTGTATAATGCTATCCGCCTCGACTATGCCAGTCAAAAATTTATCTTTGTCATTATGATGCTTATTGTCACCATCGGAGTGGTTAATACCATGTTGATGTCGGTGATGGAGCGCTTCCGTGAGTTTGGAGTCATTCTTGCGGTCGGTGCGAGCGCTATGAGATTGCGCCTGCTGGTTGTGATTGAGGCCCTGTTATTGGGATCGGTTTCCATGGTTATCGGAACCTGTCTTGGTTCTCTGGCAACCTGGTATCTGCAGGCCGTTGGTATCGACATGCGTACCTTTATCAGTGGAACTCTGGAGTTTGGTGGTGTTGTCTTCGATCCGGTTCTCCGGGCCGACTGGGATACCGGCTGGATGCTGATGATCTCATTTTATCTGTTGGTGTTAGCTTTGCTGGCTGCGGTTTATCCAGCGATCAAGGCTGGGCGGATCAGCCCGGCGGCGGCAATGCGTCACCATTAGCCAAAAGCGACAGGAGTCTGAACCCGTATGGCGCTGATTGAGTTGCAGTCTGTCACAAAAATTTACCCGCTTGGAAATCAGGAAGTTGTAGCGGTCAAAGACTTTTCCTTAACGATCGACGCTGGTGAGTTTTGCGTTCTGGCCGGGCCCTCCGGGAGTGGTAAAACAACCTTACTTAACCTGATCGGTTGTCTGGATCAGCCGACCAGTGGTGATGTCTGGTTGGATGGCCAGAATATTACGCAGGCAGAGCAAAAGACCCTGGCAGACATCAGGCTCAACAAAATTGGTTTTATTTTTCAGTCCTACAACCTGATTCCGGTCTTGACGGCCGCGGAAAATGCAGAATTTACTCTGATGCTGATGGGGATCGAAAAAAATCAGCGGCGTAACCGGGTTCGGCAGCTGTTTGCCGAATTGGGACTGGGCGGATTGGAAAACCGCAAACCTTCTGATCTCTCTGGTGGACAGCAGCAGAGAGTGGCCATTGCCCGTGCCATGGCGGCTCAGCCGGCGGTGATTCTGGCCGACGAGCCGACTGCAAGCCTTGATTCACAGGCCAGTGAGGAGCTGTTAGAACTGATGAAAAGACTTAACGAAGAACAGGGGGCAACCTTCGTTTTCAGCTCACATGATCCTCTGGTGATTTCTCATGCTAAGCGAGTGGTGCGTTTGCTCGATGGACGGTTGGTCTCGGATCAATGATGATTCTGTGGCAATCAATTATTGTCATCTGGCTGGTTTTTACGTGCAGCTGTTCTTTTGCCGCGCTGGTGGAAGATCTCAGTATCAATGGCTCAGTTAAATCTCTCAACCTTATAATTGATAACAGTTTCCCGGCCACTAC
>JAPHSA010000076.1 GCA_026193235.1 Deltaproteobacteria bacterium
CAGGAAATCATTCTTGATGCCTTAAAAGCAGGAGCTGATGATTTCATCAATAAACCAATTAACATCCTGCAACTCAACACAACCGTTGACAAAGTCTTTGAAAAACAAAAAATCCGCCTGGAACTCACAAATCTCAGGAGGATAGATAAACTCAAAAGTGATTTCCTCGGTCTGATTTCTCACAAACTTAAAACTCCCGCGACAGCCATCTCCCTGTTCATTCAAAATATCGCGGAAGGGGTTGAAAGCCCCGACGATAGCAACTTCAAACAGATGGTCTCCATGGTTCAGGCTGAAACTGCACACTTGGAACAACTGATCCAGGACCTGCTGTATTTCAGCGAAGCGACCCTGCAGGATGAAGAGCTGACCCTTGAACCGGTTGATCTTGGTTCAGTCGCAGAGCAGATTGCCACTGCTTTAAGGCCCGCGGCGGCAAATAAGAAAATCCATTACCAGATCGCTATTGATCCTCCGTTGTTACTCAAGCCCTTGATGCTTAACCCCCAGCGGATTCATTTTTCCGTCCGCGCCCTCATCGACAATGCCATTAAATTCACTCCGGACGAAGGCACAGTCCGCATTGAAGGGAATCTGGCCGACGGACAGGCAGTGCTAGCGATTAAAAATACCGGCATTGGGATTCCACAGCAGGAACTCACTAAAATTTTCAACAAATTTTATCAGGTTGACCCCGAGCATACCGGGCAAGTCCGTGGTTTTGGTCTCGGGCTTTATTATGCCCGGGATTTTATCCGCAGTATGGGGGGGCAACTCTATATCAACAGTCAGCCGGGGACTGGTACCGAAGCCATAATCGAGTTCCCGTTACCTGAATAAACTTTCATCGGCTAAAAAATTAGCTCCGCATTCCCAAAAGCCCTATAAGGCCTTTTTTATTGCCGCTTTTTTGTGGTATCTTGCTTCATTTACTCATTTGAGCTGAACCTTCCTTTTCCTGGAGAGCTGACAACGATGTTTAAAGGAACAACAATCTGCTGTGTTCGTCATAAGGGGAAGGTAGCTCTGGCTGGAGATGGTCAAGTCAGCCTGGGTAATACCGTGATGAAACATAGTGCCAGAAAGATTCGCAGAATTTATCAGGATCAGGTTCTGGCCGGATTTGCCGGCAGTACTGCCGATGCCTTTACCCTGTTTGAAAAGTTTGAAGCCAAACTTCAGGAGTTTCGTGGGAATCTCCCCCGCGCGGCAGTTGCACTGGCCAAAGATTGGCGCACTGATCGCGTCTTGCGCCGACTTGAAGCATTACTGATCGTTGCTGACAAAGATGTCAGCCTGGTTATCTCCGGCGCTGGCGATGTTATTGAACCGGATGACGGCATCGCTGCTATTGGCTCGGGGGGCAGCTTTGCCCTCGCCGCCGGGCGGGCCATGGTGGCCTATTCTGATCTTGATGCGGAAAAGATTGCCGAACAGGCGCTCCATATTGCTGCTGATATCTGCATTTACACAAATAAACATATTGCTGTTGAGGTTATTGCGTGACCAACTTTACCCCCCGCGAAATCGTTTCCGAACTGGATCGTTATATTATCGGACAGAATGACGCCAAACGGGCCGTGGCCGTGGCCTTGAGAAATCGCTGGCGGCGCCAGCAGGTAGAGAACGCTGACCTGCGTGAGGAGATAGTCCCCAAGAACATTATCATGATCGGCCCGACCGGAGTCGGTAAAACCGAGATTGCCCGCCGCCTGGCCAAACTGGCTCAGGCACCTTTTATTAAGGTTGAGGCAAGTAAATTTACTGAGGTTGGATACGTTGGCCGCGATGTTGAAAGCATGGTCCGTGATCTGCTCGATCTGGCGATCATCATGGTCAAGGAGGAGGAAGCGAAGAAGCAGCATGTCAAGGCAGAAGCCAATGCCGAAGAAAAGCTCATCGACCTGCTGCTACCCGGTGATGCCGATCGTTCACCCGACAAGCAGGAGCAGCACCAGCATACCCGCGACAAATTGCGTAAACTGCTGCGCCTTGGCGAGTTGGACGAGCGCTTTGTGGAATTGGAGACAGAAGTCAGCAGCATGCCACAGATGAACATCCTCACCCCTCAGGGGGGTGAAGACATGGGCATTAACATGAAGGAAATGTTCGGCAACCTGTTTCCCAAAAAAACCAAACGAAAGCGGATTAAAGTCAGCGAAGCGCGGGAGATACTGAACGAAACCGAAGCAGAAAAACTGGTTGACATGGAAAACGTCACTACCCTGGCCCGCGAACGGACCGAGCAAAGTGGTATCATTTTTATCGATGAAATAGATAAAATTGCCAGTCGCGAGGGACTGGGTGGGCCGGAAATCTCCCGCGAGGGAGTACAGCGTGACATTCTTCCAATTGTCGAGGGCAGCACGGTTAACACCAAACATGGTCCAGTCAAAACCGATCATGTCTTGTTTGTTGCAGCCGGAGCATTCCATGTCAGCAAGCCATCCGACCTGATCCCCGAACTGCAGGGCCGTTTTCCAATCCGCGTCGAACTGGACAGTCTGGGAGAAGATGAATTCTACAGGATCCTCACCGAACCGAAAAATGCTTTGACCCGGCAATACGAAGAATTGATGAAAACCGAATCAATCAGTCTGAGCTTTGCTGATGATGCCATCCGTGAAATTGCTCACATGGCGAAAACAGTCAATGAGCGGACCGAAAATATCGGCGCCCGCCGACTGCATACGATCATGGAAAAACTCCTGGAAGAACTGTCCTTTAATGCTCCTGAAATGAGGGGTGAGAAAGTCACAATAACTGCCGAGGAAGTTCGACGACGTCTGGCAGAAATCAGTCAGGACGAGGATTTGTCGCGCTACATATTATAATTTTCTTCAGCACTACAATGCCTGAGGGAATTTAAAGGTTTGCCAATGAAAGAATTAATCGCTAAAGCCAATGTGTTAATGGAAGCGCTCCCCTGGATCAAGCGCTTTTACGGCAAAACCATCGTCATCAAATATGGTGGCAATGCCATGGTTGAAGACAAACTCAAAGAGGGATTTGCCCGCGATATTATCATGATGAAGTATATCGGTCTGAACCCGGTTGTCATTCATGGCGGTGGGCCGCAGATTGGCAAAGTTCTTGAAGCCATGAAAATTGAAAGTCAGTTTATTCAGGGAATGCGGGTCACCGACAGCGTAACCATGGATGTTGTTGAAATGGTCCTCGGTGGTAAAGTCAATAAAGAGATTGTCACCAACATCAACCGCCACGGCGGAAAAGCGGTGGGCATTACCGGCAAGGATGGGGGACTGATTCAAGCCCGCAAGCTCGAGATGACCGCGGTCAATCCAGACAACCTGACCCCGGAAATTATTGATATCGGCATGGTCGGGGAGGTCGAAGCAGTTGACCCGGCGATTATCAGAAGTCTGGAGCAGAATAACTTTATCCCCGTTATCGCCCCGATTGGTGGTGGCCTCAACGGCGAAACTTACAACATCAACGCCGATCTGGTTGCCGGGAAAATTGCCGGTGCTCTCAAGGCAGAGAAACTGATCCTGCTGACCGATATCGAAGGGGTTAAAGACAAGCAGGGCAATCTTATATCAACGATCGATATTCGACGGGTTCCTGATCTGATCAACGACGGGACCATCACCGGCGGCATGATTCCCAAAGTTAACTGCTGCGTTGAAGCGGTCGAGGAAGGGGTGGCCAAAACCCACATCATAGACGGCCGCATGGAACATGCCTGTCTGCTGGAGATGTTCACCAACAAAGGGATCGGCACTGCCGTCGCGAGGTACAACTCATGAGCGGTTCAGAAAACTGGATCGAACGGGGACTCACCCATGTTGCCAAAACCTATGGACGCTACCCCTTGGTTGCGGCCAGTGGTACAGGCTGTTGGTTGACCGATATTGATGGGAAAAGGTATCTGGATTTTCTCGCCGGAGTAGCAGTCAACAACTTAGGGCATTGCCACCCGAAAGTCGTAAAAGCGCTTCAGGAGCAGGCGGAAAAGCTGCTTCATTGCTCTAATTTCTATCATATCCCGGCGCAGATTGAACTGGCTGAGATACTCTGCCAAAACTCCTTCGGGGATCGGGTATTTTTCTGCAATTCTGGCGCCGAAGCCAACGAAGCAGCGATCAAACTGGCGCGAAAGTACAACTCGGATAAAGGTCATAAAGGCCGTTTTGAAATCATTACTGCCAACGCCTCATTTCACGGCCGCACCTTGGCAACTATCAGCGCCACCGGTCAGGAAAAAATGCAAACCGGCTTTACTCCGTTGATGCCAGGATTCAAATACGTCCCGTTTGGTGAAATTCTTGCTCTAGAAGAGGCAATCAGCGCGACTACCTGTGCCATCATGCTCGAGCCGATTCAGGGTGAAGGCGGCGTCAACGTCCCACCTGAGGGCTATTTACCCGCCGTACGGAAGCTGTGTAATGACAACGAACTGCTGTTGATTTTTGACGAAGTCCAAGTCGGCATGGGACGCACCGGACATCTTTTTGCCTACCAGCATGATAATGTTGAACCTGACATCATGACTCTGGCAAAGGCCCTGGCCGGAGGCCCGCCAATAGGTGCCATGATTGCCCGGGAGAAGCACGCCGAGGCCCTTGGCCCGGGAACTCATGGTTCAACCTTCGGGGGCAATCCACTCGTTGCGGCAGCTGCTCTTGCCGCGTTGTCCAGCATCCTAGAGGATGGTGTCATTGATAACTGTGTTGCTATGGGAAGCTACCTACGTAAGAAACTGGAACATTTAAAAGAAAAATACCCCTTCATCGTTGACGTTCGTGGCCGAGGTCTGATGTTCGGTATGGAACTCTCCATCGAAGGTGGGGAAATAGTCAAAACAGCACTCGGCAGAGGGTTGTTGATCAACTGCACTGTTGGTAAGGTTCTACGCTTTGTGCCACCGCTGATTGTCACTCAAAATGAAATTGACCAGATGATCAGTATTCTGGATGGAATCTTTGCTGAAATTTAACGGAGATCAGTATGAATAAAGATTTTCTTGCCCTGTCGGACTGGTCACTGGAAGACCTTGAGACTATCTTCACTCTCACCAGAGAGCTGAAAGAAAAACAGAAAGAAGGCACGCCCCATAAGTTGCTAGAGGGGCAAACCCTGGGGATGATCTTTGAGAAGAGCTCGACCCGGACTCGGGTTTCTTTTGAGGTCGGCATGTTTCAACTTGGCGGGCACGCTCTCTTCCTGCATTCTGGAACGACCCAGATGGGCCGAGGAGAACCAATCAAAGATACCGCGCGAGTCATGGCGCGTTATTGTGATGGCATCGTGATCCGGACCTATTCTCATCAGGCTGTGGAAGAGTTTGCCGAACACTGCTATGTCCCGGTTGTCAATGGCCTGACCGATCTCTACCATCCATGTCAACTAATGGCGGATTTGTACACCCTCAGTGAGCTTAAAGAGGACTACCGCAATTTGAAATATTGCTGGGTTGGTGACGGCAATAACATGGCCAACAGCTGGATCAATGCCGCGGCAGTTTTCGGCTTTGAATTACGGGTTGCCACACCAAAGGGCTATGAGCCGGACGCTGATACCGTTGAACGCGCTGAAAGAGCCGGTGCTAAGTTATTACTGACCAATGACCCGCGGGAAGCTGCGGATAAAGCTGACGTTCTCAATACCGACGTCTGGGCAAGCATGGGTCAGGAAGCAGAACAGAAAGAGCGCAAGAAAGCCTTTGCTGGTTTTCAGATCAATGCCGAACTGATCGAACTCGCCGATCCGGAATCTGTTGTCATGCACTGCTTGCCGGCCCATCGGAATGAAGAAATTACCGATGAGGTGATCGAAGGTACACATTCGATCATTTTCGACGAAGCAGAAAACCGCCTGCATGTCCAGAAGGCGATTCTGGCGACACTGATGGCCCGATAATTTATGCAGCTTACTTGCCCACGCTGCGGTTTCAGCAAACAGATCGATCAGGAAAAATTTCCGGAGGCAGCCACCAGAGCCAATTGCCCGAGATGCAAAAACAGCTTCAGTCTGCAACAAAAGCCCCCGGATCCAACTGAAGAAAAGGTTACCACCACTGAACAAGAATCAGAGCAGCAAAAGCTGGTACCTCTTCGAGCACAGATCGATGCGCTGCCAAAAGCTGGTTTCTGGATGCGTCTGGTAGCGACGATTATTGATGTTTTTATTGTTTTTGTTTTAGAGTTTTTGCTGGGGTCCTTATTAGCTGTCGCCGGGTTCGCAACTGCCAGTGGTCACGAAGGAGCTTTCGGCAATATTGCAATTCTGATTCAACTATTTGGCTATGCACTGAGTTTTGCCTACTACATTGTCTTTACCGGCTATTGTGGCCAGACTCCGGGAAAAATGGTGTTGCGCATCAAGGTCATCCGCTGTGATGGAGCCAATATCAGCTATGGGCGAGCGGCGTTTCGGGAAATTCCGGCAAAATTTATTTCGGGGATTATTTTTGGTATCGGTTATCTGATGGTCGCTTTTGACGAACAGAAACAGGGTCTGCATGACCGCATGGCCGATACCTACGTGATAAAACTTTAGCGCTAGATACTCTTATCAGGAGCAACGGAACATGAGTCAAAAAGGACAGATAAAAAAAGCGGTTCTCGCCTATTCCGGCGGGTTGGACACCTCGATCATTCTCAAATGGCTGGTCGAAGAATATGGCTGTGAAGTGATCGCCTACTCTGCCGACCTTGGTCAAGGGGAAGAGCTGGATGGCATCCCCGCCAAAGCAAAAAAAACCGGTGCCAGCAACTGTTACATCATGGATCTCAAAGAAGAGTTCGCCAGGGATTTCGTCTTCCCGATGTTCCGTGCCAACGCCATCTACGAGGGACGCTACTTTCTTGGCACCTCCATCGCCAGGCCACTGATCGCCAAGGCGCAGATGGAGATCGCCGCCAAGGAAGGAGCCGATGCAGTTTCTCATGGAGCGACCGGCAAAGGGAACGATCAGGTTCGCTTCGAACTCGCCTATTACCACTTTGACCCGAATGTGAAGGTCATCGCTCCGTGGCGAGAGTGGGATCTGAATAGTCGTACCGCGCTGGAAGAATACGCCAAGAAATACGGGATTCCGGTGCCGACGAGCAAGAAGTTCCCCTGGAGTTCCGACCGTAATCTGCTGCACATCTCCTTTGAAGGAGACGTGCTGGAAAATCCTTGGGCCGAAGCTCCGGAAGAGATGTACGTGTTGACTGTCAAACCTGAAGATGCTCCGGATCAGCCGGAATTTGTCGAGATCGAATTTGAAAAGGGGGATGCCGTGGCTGTCAACGGCGAACGACTCTCCCCGGCTAATCTACTGGCTAAACTCAACGAACTGGGGGGCAAGCACGGAATCGGCCGGGTCGACCTGATGGAAAACCGCTACGTCGGCATGAAGAGTCGCGGCGTCTATGAAACGCCCGGCGGGACAATTCTGGAAGAGGCTCACCGCGGCGTCGAATCGATCACCATGGATCGTGAGGTTATGCATTTACGCGACTCACTGGTTCCACGTTACGCCGAGATGATCTATAACGGTTACTGGTTTGCCCCCGAACGGATTGCCCTGCAGGCACTGATTGACAATACTCAACAGACCGTCAACGGCAAAGCCCGAATCAAACTCTACAAAGGCCACTGTCGCGTAGTCGGCCGCGACTCAGCAACTGACAGTTTGTTCAATGTCGACTTTGCCACTTTCGAAGCCGACGAAGTCTATAATCAGGCCGATGCTGAGGGGTTCATTAAACTCAACGCCCTGCGGTTGAGAATTGCCGCAATGCAGCGGGCTGCAAAAAAATAAACTGGTCATTTGTCTATAGCTCGGTGTGGCCTTTATCTGAAGCCACACCGAGTCGAAAAGAATTATCCATGGAAAAATCGTTACAAAAACAAATTAAGACTTCTGTGGTTGCCTGTATTATGGATGAAGAGCAGAGGATTCTACTGACTCGGCGAAATATCCCCCCCTTCTTTGGTCAATGGGTCATGCCCGGAGGAAAAATTGACCATGGTGAATCAATAGAAAGCGCACTCCTTCGCGAGGTCAAAGAAGAAGTCGGTCTGCAGGTCGAGATTGACAAACTTGTTGATATCTACGAACACCTAGCAATTGGTCACAAAAATGACCATTACATCATCCTTTACTACCGGGCTAAAGCTCTGAATTTTGAACTGAACCTTAACCATGACGAGCTAAGCGAAGCGATCTGGTTTTCACATCACCAGCTTCCGACCCTAGACATCCCTCCTGGTTGTCGCCAGGTTCTGGCTCACCTCTTTCCTGAGCTGGCATGGTCGGGGCTTGAACCACCCGGGGATGATGCAGACCGCGAAATTCCCGGAGTTAACTCTCTGCACTGATTATTGGAGCCATGTTCACAATTATCAAAAAAAATATTGATATCGATTTTCCACGTGGGCACCATTTACACTGCCTTATATGCCAGATCCCCAATGAAATCAGGCTTAACAATGAATCGGATTTTCAATCTGTCAGCCAACGCAAATGGCAGCGCATCCACTCAGTTCTTAAACTCATTACAACCGCCGAGAGTAATCTGAAAAAAATTCATTTTCTCCTCTTCCCTGAGGGAACTTTGCCCTGCAGTCATTTTGATCAAGCTCTCTCACTGATTAGTCAAAACTTTCCAAACAATACCGTAACTATGCTCGGCCTAGAAGCGTTGTCTCTTACCTCTTTTTCAGCCTTAACTCAACGTTACAAGGACGACAATGAAGAGTTACTGCAGTCCATCGACAATGACCGCCAAAGCGGGGATATTGATGCCTTACAGGTAAACAGCACCGCAATCATTGTCAAGGAGAGCTCTGGTAAAATTCGGGTGTTTCTACAAGCTAAAAGCCATCCATGCTATCACGAAGAAGCCATGGAACCCCATCAGGATCTTTACCACGGAAAAGTGTTTCCCCTGTGGCACTGTCCATCGACCGGCTTCAATTTTATGGCGATGATCTGTTTTGATTATATTTACCGGACTCCCTATAAGTCCAATATCCGGCAGGTCATCGACTATGCGAATGAATTATATTTTTCCAGTCGTCAGCAGCTCGATTTACTGGTAGTTTTAGAGTGTAATCCCAAACCGGAACACCTCTTATTCCGCAATGTCGTACACGGATTTTATGGTGAAATGATAGATTCAACCCCAGGAGTACATGATACTATTACCGTTTTCTGTAATGCTTCTGATGAAACCAACGCTTCTTTGCCGGAAGATTATAAAGAACCTTTTGGCCACTCATCAATTATCATGCATGAAGACCATAAAATTGCTTCGCGGGGATTCTCTAATTTTACAGTGGACAATTTCGATGGCTTGCCTGTCTGCCGACTGCGTTTTAACAGTGAAACAAGACTGTTTTATTTCAACTTGCCTGTTTTCCATAAGTTTGACCCACGAACAACGCGCATGCCAATGAAGATCCACCGGATCTATCAAGAAGACGGACAAGGTCATTGGATCAACATGCGAAACATCGAAAATAGGGATCTTAATGTTCTTAATTCTCAAGGAGAACCATAATGATCAGTAAACTCTGGGGCGGTCGTTTCACCCAGCCTACAGATAAATTTGTTGAGGAATTTACCGCTTCAATCGGATTTGAACAGCGCTTAGGCAGCTACGATATTCAGGGTTCTAAAGCACATGCGGAAATGCTTGGCCGTCAGGGAATTATCTCAGTTGCAGAAGCACAGCAGATAATTGCCGGTTTGGATGAAATTCTCAGCGATATTGAGGCAGGAAAAATGGAATTTTCTGTCGCCTTGGAAGATATTCACATGAATATCGAAGCACAGCTGATTGAAAGAATTGGCGCTGTTGGTGGTAAACTGCATACGGGTCGAAGCCGCAATGATCAGGTTGCGGTCGATATCCGCCTCTACCTGCGAGATGAAATTGATACGATTTTGGACTATCTCAAAAAAATGGAGGCTGCGCTCATTCAGCAAGCTGAAAAAAACCTGGATATCATTATGCCCGGGTACACCCATTTACAAACTGCTCAACCGGTGCTTTACAGTCATCATATGCTCGCTTACCGTGAAATGATCAGCCGTGACAGCAGCCGCCTAAGCGACCTAAGGGCCAGATTCAACCTGATGCCTCTCGGTGCTGGAGCTCTCGCAGGAACGACCTTCCCCATCGATCGTGAATGGACTGCTGAGAAACTTGGCTTTGATGGGGTCACCAGAAACAGTCTTGACAGCGTTTCAGACCGAGATTTTGCCATTGAGTTCTGTAGTTTTGCCGGAATTCTGATGATGCATTTATCACGCTTGTCAGAAGAATTAATCCTCTGGTCAAGTGCCGACTTTAATTTCATTGAGCTCTCCGATGCCTTTTGTACCGGAAGCTCCATCATGCCACAAAAGAAAAACCCTGATGTCCCCGAATTGGTACGTGGGAAAACCGGCCGAGTTTATGGCAATCTGATGTCATTGTTAACGTTAATGAAATCCTTGCCACTGGCCTATAATAAGGATATGCAGGAAGATAAAGAGCCCCTTTTTGATACCATTGATACGATCAAAGGAAGTCTCAAAATTTTCGCTGCAATGGTTGTGGAGATGAAAGTTAAAGGAGATAATATGCGTGTTGCAGCAGCGCGAGGTTTCTCCACTGCAACCGATGTTGCTGATTACTGTGTCCGTAAAGGTCTACCTTTCCGGCAAGCTCATGAAGTGGTTGGTAAAACCGTGCGCTATTGTGTGGAGACAGGTAAAGACATCCCCGAACTGAGCCTTGATGAATTTCGTCAATTTTCCGAACTGATCGAAGAGGACATCTACGCTTCTGTCACTCTGGAGGCCTCAGTTAATGCCCGGAAGGCCACTGGGGGCACTGCCAGGGAAGCAGTAGAGCGTGAGCTGGCGAGATTGAAGTCGTCCTGAGCTGCCAATGAACCCATTAATAAAAAAAATGACGATCTTGGCCATATGCATTTTCCTATTTGCTGCCTGTGGTAAAAAGGGCCCGGTGAGACCCGTTGACAGTGCTCCGCCACAGATAGAAAAACCATGCTGTAGCTGATTTTTCTGTAGACCCAACTTAACTCTGTTTATCGCTCCGCAAATCTGTGTGAGCAGTACTTTTAAATTTTCCGCTCTGATCGGGAGGACAATATGTTTCACGGATCCATGGTTGCCATCATTACCCCATTTGACACACAGGGGCATTTTGACGAAGAAAGTTACCGTCAACTGATCGAATTCCAGATTGAAAATGGTACCGATGTCATTGTGCCCTGTGGCACGACCGGGGAGTCGGCAACCCTGAATTATGCAGAACACAACCAGGTTGTCAAAGCCTGCCTTGAACAGGTCAATAAGCGCATTCCGGTCATTGCCGGGACGGGATCCAATGCCACTGCAGAAGCGATCGAAATCTCACAACATGCTAAAGAGTTGGGGGCCGACGGAATCCTGCTGGTTTCCCCCTATTACAATAAACCTTCCCAGGAAGGTCTCTATCAGCACTATAAAGCACTGGCCGACAACGTCGCCCTGCCTCAGGTCCTTTACAATGTTCCCGGTCGCACAGGAATGAACATGACTGCGGCAACGACGATCCGCCTGGCAGAGTTCGACAATATTGTTGCCATCAAAGAAGCATCTGGCGACCTGACCCAGGCCAGCGCGATCATCGCCCAGGCCGGTGATAAAATCGATGTCCTTTCCGGTGACGA
This sequence comes from Deltaproteobacteria bacterium, assembly GCA_026193235.1. Lineage (GTDB taxonomy): Bacteria > Desulfobacterota > Desulfuromonadia > Desulfuromonadales > Geopsychrobacteraceae > JAPHSA01. The sequence goes on from JAPHSA010000076.1 coordinate 11,683, forward strand.
TTTTCTCACCCTGCCGCTGATGGCCTGTGGTGCTAAAGGCGTGATTTCTGTGACCGCGAACATCATGCCAAGACAAGTCAAAGATATGGTTCAGGCAATTCAGGACAACCGCTGGGAGGCTGCGCGGCAACTGCACCTTGATCTCCTGGATGCCCACCAGGCGATGTTTATCGAATCTAACCCGGTTCCGGTTAAAACATCCGCTTCGCTGATGGGAAAATGTCGCGCCGCTGTCCGGCTGCCCCTGGTCGCCATGCAAACTGACACTTTAGCAAGGCTACAGACAGTTTTACGTAAACATGAGTTGATTTAAATATTCACACTGGAGCGCTGAGAAAAGCTTGCAACGCTGCGGTTTAAGGAATTTAAAATGAAGGTAGCAATTGTTGGTGCCGCCGGACGCATGGGTGGCCGTTTGATCCAGGCGGTCCTGGAGGCTGAGGGACTTGAGTTAACCGGTGCAACGGAACGGCCCGGACATCCTCAGATCGGCATAGATGCCGGACTGGCTGCTGGTGCCGGAGAATTGGGAGTCAAAATCAGCGATAATCTCTCTGCCGTCATGACAGATGCCGATGTCCTGATCGACTTCACCTTCCCTGAAGTCACCCTGAGCAATCTGAAAATCTGTGCTCAACAGGGAAAAATGATTGTCAGCGGGTCAACCGGTTTTACCCCCGAGCAGAAAGCTCTGGTGGAAAAATACGCGGAACAGATTCCCGTTGTGCTGGCACCTAATATGAGTGTCGGTGTGAATGCCTGTTTCAAATTGCTCAAAGAAGCAGCTAAAATCCTGGGGGATGACTTTGATGTGGAAGTCGTTGAACTCCATCACAACAAGAAGAAGGATTCCCCATCCGGGACCGCCGTCCGCATGGGTGAAGTTGTTGCCGATGCGCTGGGTCGTGATTACACTCAGGTCGCCAATTATCATCGCGAAGGTATGTGTGGAGAACGCAGGAAAGATGAGATCGGCATGCAAACTGTTCGCGGTGGCGACATTGTCGGCGAACACACTGTCTACTTTATTGGGATGGGAGAGCGGATTGAAATCAGCCATCGTGCTATGAGTCGCAACATGTTTGCCCGTGGTGCAGCAAGAGCTTGTCTGTGGCTGGAGGACAAAAGTCCTGGCCTTTATGATATGCAGGATGTCTTAGGCTTGAGTTGATTATCAATACACAGGAGGCTGAAATGAAAAACTTATTTGCGCTACTGATGATTCTTTTACTGCTCTTTGTATCTGGCTGTGAAACCGTTCGTGGATTGGGTAAAGATGTCGAAAAAGCCGGCGAATGGGTGCAGGAAAAAGTCAATTAAGCCCACCCATAAAGCTATCAAAGAAAAGATGACTTACTACCAAGTAGCCTTTACTCTATAGAGTCACTATTCTGCTATAAATTGATCAGGAGAATTTTAAATGGCACGTATCAATGACAATTACCTCAAACTTAAAGCCGGCTACCTGTTCCCGGAAATCAGTCGTCGCGTCACCGAATTTACTCAGGCACATCCTCAAGCCAAAGTCATTCGACTGGGGATCGGTGATGTTACCAAGCCACTGGTCCCTGCAGTGCTCAAAGCCTTCCATGAGGGCATTGATGACATGGCCAAGGAAGACAGTTTTCACGGATATGGCCCCGAGCAGGGCTATGACTGGTTATCACAAGTCATTATTGACAAGGCCTATAAGCCTCTCGGTGTGGAACTAAAAACATCCGAAGTATTTATTTCCGATGGATCCAAGTGCGACAGCGCCAACATCCTCGATATCTTTGATCTGGGGAATAAAGTCGCCATCGGCGACCCGGTCTACCCGGTTTACAACGACACCAACGTCATGGCCGGTCGGAGCGGCGCAGCCAATAAGATTGGTTATTATGACGGCTTGGTCTATATGCCCTGCACTGAGGAAAATGGTTTCAATCCTGAATTCCCAGCTGAAAAGGTTGATATCATCTACCTTTGTTATCCCAATAACCCTACCGGAACCGTGGCTACCAAAGCACAACTCAAAGCCTGGGTTGACTATGCCATCAAGAACGACGCCGTGATCCTTTTTGATGCCGCCTATGAAGCCTTTATCACCGAGCCTGAAATCCCGCACTCTATCTACGAGATTCCGGGAGCCAAACAGTGCGCCATGGAATTCCGTTCTTTTTCTAAAACTGCAGGATTCACTGGTGTCCGTTGCGGTTTGACAGTTGTTCCCGAGGAGTTGATGGGCACTACAGCTCAAGGTGAAAAATACAGTTTCAACAAACTCTGGAACCGCCGCCAGTGCACTAAATTTAACGGCGCCTCCTATCCAGTACAAAGAGCCGCAGCTGCTGTTTACAGTGATGAAGGCTGGGCTCAGGTCAAAAAGGTTATCGACTATTACATGGAGAATGCCCGGATCATTCGTGAAGGTCTGAGTGCCGCCGGAATCAAGTGTTTTGGTGGCGTCAACGCACCCTACATCTGGCTGAGAACTCCGGAAGGGATGAGCAGCTGGGATTTCTTTGATAAGTTGCTGAATGAATGCTTTGTGGTCGGCACCCCCGGCAGCGGTTTCGGCCCCAGCGGTGAAGGCTATTTCCGTCTGTCCGCTTTTGGTGAGCGTGACAACGTTGAAACTGCTGTCCAGCGAATCAAGGGAAAATGGGGTAAATGATTGTTTCATTGAAAAAGGCGCCCTTTGTGGCCGCCTTTTTTATGCATAACTGAAAACGGTAACAGGGGAACCCTGCCCCCCACTGGCAACTGAGCACCAATTTCTTGGGTGAACCTGAGCCTGGTTAAAAAAATGGGCCGACATAAGAAGGAGGTATTCTTGTGGTCGACCCTCAATTCAAAGAACCAGAGCATCAAAAACTATAGCTGCCGGTTATTCTGCTGCCACACAGAATAACCGACCGCTGTCCCAGTAAAAGGCACTCTTAATCTTCACGGATCAAATATCGACACCCTGGTTATCCAACACCACATTTTCTAAAGCAGAGCATGTACATTGTCTATTCAAGCGTTGTAGCAGGCTGCTGAACGTTTTGCATTTCGTTATTCTCAAGTTGATTTCGACTCCGGGTCTTGTTGGCATCATCCTCATTCAATCCTTGATTTTGCTTATTCTGGTAGCGATTTTGGTATTGATTTTGACTCTGATCCTGTTCCTGATATTGTTGCTGATGCTGGTATTGGTTCTTTTTCTGGATCATTGTTCCTGAAGCAGTGCCAGCATTAGAACGGTTACCCGGACCCCCTTTGCCAGCAAAAGCCGGTGTTGCTAAAGTACAACCAAGAATCAGAATTATTGTGTACATCCATATTTTATTCATTATCGCTGTCTCCTCTCGTACCAATTTGCTATAAAATTCCCTACTCTAATCAACGCAACAAGGAGCGGTCGGTTGACAGAAAAAATAGAGGACTAATCCTTTTACTTTATGCTTTCTTCACCTTGAAACCGGACTTTTCCAAGGCAAATGTCAAATCAGTCTTTGTATTTGATGTTTTGTCTTTTTTCATTTTAACGGCCTTCTCCTGACGTTTTTCTCCACCCTCCTTTTGCTGCTTTGCCTCGCCGCTACGCATGGTTAAAGAGATGCGCTTGCGTTGTAAATCAACCTCAATAACTCGCACCTGGACCGGTTGTCCGACCCTGACGACCTCGTTAGGATCTTTGACGAACCGATCGGCGAGCTGGCTGATGTGTACCAGCCCGTCCTGATGAACGCCGATATCAACAAAGGCTCCAAAAGCCGCAACATTGGTAACAACTCCATTGAGAGACATCCCCTCTTCCAGATCCTTGACCTCCATAACATCCTCACGAAAACTCGCTGAAACAAAGATTTCACGTGGGTCGCGGCCCGGCTTTTTCAGTTCTGCGACAATATCACACAGGGTCGGCATGCCAATATCATCCGCCAGGTATCGTTTAAGATCGATGCTGTCCAGCAAAGCCGGTTCAGCAATCAGCGTTTTCACAGTGACACCAGCATCGGTGGCCATTTGTTCAACCAGGCGATAGCGCTCGGGGTGAACGGCGGTGTTATCAAGCGGCTGTGCGGCCTGGCGGATACGCAGAAAACCGGCGGCCTGTTCAAAGGCTTTGGGGCCGAAGCGGGGCACCTCCAGCAATTGCTTGCGACGGATGAAAACCCCGTTTTCATCGCGGTAGAGAACAATTGCCTTAGCCAGCGACTCACTGATCCCGGAAACAAAGCTGAGCAGCACCCAACTGGCAGTATTGAGATCAATTCCGACAAAGTTGACACAGGATTCGACCACTGCATCCAGAGCTTTTTTCAGCGCTGCCTGGCTGACATCGTGCTGATACTGACCCACACCGATACTTTGGGGATCGACTTTGACCAGCTCGGCTAGTGGATCCTGTAACCGCCGGGCAATGGAAATTGCCCCGCGCACGGTCAGGTCAAGATCGGGAAATTCGTCGCGGGCGATATCGGAGGCGGAATAGACACTGGCTCCGGCCTCGCTGACCATCACCACTGGAAGTTTTTGACTGACCTCATTCAGACACTGGCGCACAAACTGGTCCATCTCGCGACCGGCAGTCCCGTTGCCTATAGCGACCATCTCAACCTGATGTTTGGCGAGTAAGCGTAATAATTCCTGCCGTGCCGTTTTTACCTGACCACGCCCGGTGTGTGGATAAATGGTTACATGCTCAAGAAAACGTCCAGTCTGATCGACCACCGCCAGCTTGGAGCCAGTACGCAAACCAGGATCGACCCCTAGCACCCGGCAGCTGCCTGCCGGAGCCGCCAGCAACAAATGGCGTAAATTTTCAGCAAAAACGCGGATCGCCTCTGCATCGGCGATTTTTTTCGCTTGCAGGCGCAATTCAACTTCAATCGAGGGGAACAGTAAACGCTGGTAGGCGTCATCAACCACCTGTCGCAACCAGGTTTGATAACAATTTTTTGTCGGAATTAACAGTCGCCCCAAGCGGTTCAGGATGGTTTCATCGGGGGCCTCAATCTGTAACCGCAGCATGTCTTCCTTTTCACCGCGGCGCATGGCCAGCATCCGATGCGAAGGAATCTGTTTCAACGGTTCGCTGAAGTCGTAGTACATTTCGTATTTGCTGCTCGTGTCCTCCTTGCCACGCAGCACTCGCGAACAAAAGAGCCCCTGCTGCCAGGTTAACTCGCGGACTATTGCACGCGCCTCGGCATGGTCAGCAAAACGTTCCGCCAAAATATATCCCGCGCCCTTTAAGGCCGATTCAGGATCAGTAATTTCCGTCTCGCGAGCAACAAAAGGAAGTGCCAAGAGTCTCAACTCTTGAGCGCCACCAGTCGCAAAAATAATCTGTTCCGCCAATGGCTCCAGACCCTGCTCTCGAGCAATGGTCGCCTTGGTACGGCGTTTCGGTTTATAGGGAAGATAGAGGTCTTCCAGCTCAGTTTTCTGTCGGCAGAGTGATATTTTTGTCCGCAGTTCCAGTGTTAACTTGCCCTGCTCCTCTATAGATTTGAGAACTGTCTGACGACGTTCTTCCAACTCTTTAAAATAACTCAACTGCTCCTGCAACTGGCGGATCTGCACTTCATCCAGCTCACCCGTTGTTTCTTTACGATAGCGGGCGATGAAAGGAACCGTTGCCCCTTCCTCAAGCAGCCCGACGGTTGCTTTAATCTGAACTGGTGTCAGACCAGTTTTTTCCACCAATAGTTGGATAATATCAAACGTTGCCATTGCAGATTTCAGATCCTTCTGGAGAGAATTAGGTTAAAAAGGAGGGCAAAATTAGCACGCTATTGAGCATTTTCATAGCATGGTCTGAAGCTGTGAATTTATTGTCTGAGAAACAGTTCGGGCAGCCGGTTGGCTGCCCGTTTCATACCCGTGAATTCGCTCTCAGAATTTGCGTTTAGGGAGCTTCCAGACAATGTCAGATGACGAATTCTCAGGATCGTTATCAACAAACGACCCCTCGTAACCAAAGGTAAAGGCCACCACATCATCAGTGAGTTTCAATGTTTTTTTGAATTTCGTCTCGTCTTCCAGATCAGTGCTCAAAGTTCGGGCAATGTCCCGGTAACCAACCACCAGCATTTCCTTATCCAACAGGAACAGTTTCAATTTCAAATCCCGCACTTGTGTAAACATGACTTTGGGATTATTGGAAAAGGACAGGGCACCTTCAATGTCCAAACTGTCCCCGCTTCTGCTCAAACTGTAATCGACCGTGACATAGAGATCCTGCCAACGCTGCTGATCAATTGGAGTCACCAGACTGACTGATTCCATACCAAACGCCTTGGCACCTTTGTAATAGGTTGTCGTTGCCGGCTGGCAACCCAAGAGTAACAATCCAAATAATAAAATAAATCCGGTCCATAATTTCTGTCGCATAGTTGTAGCTCCTGAAGTGAATTTTTATTATATTCGAATTTTACTATACTTGAGCCGCAAAAGAACAGCCCTGCTGATCGATTCTTCTAAAACCATCTGTATCAATAGGAATCAATCAAAAGAGTTTCGCACAATATGCTATGATGGGAAAACTTTCCAGAGGATCACTTATGAAAAAAACAGGTGTTTTTCTGCTCGGCTTGTTTGCCCTTATTTACCTTCTGAACCCAACAGCGGGTCTATTTGAGCTTATTCCAGATAATATTCCTTTGATCGGTAATCTTGACGAAGCCGCTGCAGTGACACTGCTACTGATGTGCTTAAGATATTTCGGCTATGAACTTCCTGACATCTTAAATTCCAAGAAGTAAAAAAAACCTCCCGGGCACTGCTGTTTCCAAAGTTTTTGTGAGCCGCATCCATCAATTAAATCTAGCCTGTTGATTTCGCTCCCATACCTCTTTGGCCCTTTGTACCAGCCAGTCAGGATCGCGCAGCGCAACCTTCATCAGTTTTGCATGCTGTAAATTGAGGGTTTTCCTTCCTGCTTCCAAAAACCTGACCTTGACCTTGCCGTTTTTACAGGCTCCCTGAATAAAACCTGGACCCCATTCCGGCTTGCCGAGAATACGCACCCGGTCACCATGAGCATAGTTCATAATGATCTCCCGAACCATCATACCTGAACTTAAATAGATAGCGCCTTTCTCGGGAAAGTCAAACCAAAACAACAAATTTTATTTATTTAATAGCTAGTTAGCAGAACGATATAAGTTTTAAAAGTTAAAGTTCCAGAACGAAATCATGAGGATAGTTATCTTGTAACAGACATATACTGATCTACCGGAAAACCTTCTGCAAGCCAACCCAAAATACCATCACTCACATTATAAATACTGACTCGTGATGTTGTTTCAATCAAGTGCTCACAGATTAAGCCGGTGCGATGGCCAGTGCGACAAATCAGCAACAGGGGTTGTTCCTGAGGAACCAGCTGATCCAGATCGCGGAGCCACTCTTCAGGCTGACTGTCGCCTTGCGCATCATAAAATGTCAGCAGATGGCTACCGGCAACAATGCCCGTCAAGTGCCACTCTTCAGGTCTGCGGATATCAACTATTGCCGCGCCTTGTTGCAATTGCTCCGGAACTTCCCGGCTCAAGATTTGCTGGTATTTTCTTCTCATCGACCGGTTTTTATAATGGCTCGTTAAGGGATGTTGACAGTTAACACAAGCATTGATCCCGTGCTAATGCATATCGTAAAAAATAAGCTATAATTCGGGTACAGATAGTGTACCCCTGAAAGCACCAGTTCTTCCAACCCTTTTCCTGAAGAGGTGACGCCATGCTGCCACTCTATAACAACATTCTGGTCACAACTGATTTTACACCAAACTCTGACAATGCATTCAAACATGCTGTGATGCTCGCGCGCCTGAATGATGCAAAAATTCATCTCCTCCATGTTCTTCCTCAGGTTGATTCTTCCATGCGCAGTTATGTGTCATCGGTCCTTGGAGAAAACCGGCTCGAAGAGTTTGAACATAGCAACATGGAAAAAGCCAGAGTTGAAATGAAAAAAAATCTGGATGAATTCGCCAAAGCTGAACTGGACCAATTCCCAGCAGATTTTGCCCGCTTTGCCGGTGCTGAAGTTGTGACCGGCCACCCAGTCGTTAAAATCCTTGAAGTTGCAGACCGTTTGAATGTCGATGTCATCGTTATGGGAACCCATGGGAAAGGGCCTCTTGAACATGCTTTTCTCGGTAGTGTTACCGAAAAAATATTGCGGAAGACATCCCGTCCGGTCTTTGCCATTCCGCTGACAAAATAACTTGTATTTAAAAACAAAGGGGATCAGTAAAAACTGATCCCCTTTCTATCCTCACCCAGACTGGATTCCTTTACTGTGTCAACGCTGCGGTTTGAAAATTAAAGTGAAAAACTTCAAACGAATCGCCCTTATCCAGAAGGCTAATTGTCACTTTAACCCTGCCACTCGTGTATTGAGTTTCCAGTGTATATGAGACTAACGGATATTTGTCCAGCGTGACATTTTCCCCACTGGCTTTATTTTTAAATTTAACTTTATCGATACTTTTAAGCTCTCCGATTTGGCTTAACGTCAGCATAAGGCTTTCAAGCTCCGCGGGCGTAACCCGAGCCAGCACCTCCGTAGCCATGTAGTCTTTGGCAAGGACAGGATCCCAGGTTGATATTATCGGCAGGATCTGTCTGATATACGGCACAGCAGTGTCTTCGTACTGAGATGATTGCATATTCGTATAGACAAAAAAGGCCGAAACCGCACAGGTCACAACAAACAGGACATAAATAATAAATTTTTTCAACTGTTACCCCTTCATCACTAAAGTGGTTCGCTGTAGCAGAGCTCAGTCGGCCACTATACCATCAAAAAATATTTTGTCAGCAGCTCCTCAAAACGATTTATGGATACTGCCCGTTTTAGTTTTCCCAGATCCCGTTGCAGACAATCATCCGGGATAAAATTCAAAATGTCTTTTAACTTCATCAAAGTCTGGCGTTCACCACAAAATCTTGCCAGGTAACGTGGGATCAGGTCAAAAATGAATTCAGCAAGCTCAGCACGATGTTGCTGTTCCTCGACTTTATCGGTCGAAAGCAAATGGATTTTCCGAAATATCAGTGGATCTGCCAATGCCCCACGCCCAATCATCAATCCGGAAACGCCGCCATCTGTTAAAAGTTTTTGCGCCGTGGCAACGGTATTGATGTCGCCGTTAGCAATAATCGGAAGCCGCGTTCTTTTTACTGCCTCCGCCGATAAACCATGATCAGCGGTTCCAGCGTATTTCTGTTCCACCGTTCTGGGGTGCAGAATAAGAAAATCAATCCCACTCTCCTCAAAAAGCGGCAACAGGTCAAATAACTGCTGGCCATCTGCATATCCGGAGCGGCATTTCACCGATAGGCTCCCCTGAACCACTTTTCGCATAGCTGTCAGCAGTGCAAATAATTTGCCCGGTGTCCTGAGCAATTCACCGCCGGTTGCTCCAGTAGTCATTCTGCCGTAAGGACAACCGAGGTTCAGATTCAGATGCCGGCAACCGACATCCTGAACCTCCCTGGCGGCATCGGCTAACGACTGTTCATTATTACCAATAAGCTGCACGACCAGCGGAATAGTTGCTCTATGATTTTTGATTTCTGCCAGATCGGTTCGCGCAACCCGTCTGCGTGATTGTGTCTGCACACGCACAAACTCAGTAAAGACAACATCAGGCCGATAACGTTCGATAAAGCAGGCGCGCAATGCTTCATTGGTCAAGCCTTGCATCGGTGCCAGCATCAAAGGTTTTCTATGGCCTTCCCAAGGAAGAAGTGACATCTGTCGTCTCAGCAATGGCGAACGTTTAAGGTAGGCTGTTTTGTATCACAGGCACAGCCAATGTGCCATTAGTGAAAAAGAAATAAAAAAGTCCCAATTTAAATAAAATTGGACTATAATAATGTGATTTTATTCACACGGCTTATTTTTCAGGATTTCAATGCGCTATATCAGACAGATTATCATCGCTCCCTGGCTTTTGTGCCTGCTGCTGGCGACGCTCATACTATCCGCTTCTTTGATCGAGCAACCAACGCTACTCAAGCTGGAATATCCGATCTACGACCAACTCCTTAAATACCGATCAACAACCATAGAGGCTCAAGTCATTTTGATTGCTGTCAACCCTGACCAGCAATTCAACCTGGAAGAGAGCCCCTTCACAAACAAAAATATCTCTTTCATTACTGCTAAGATTCGACAACTGGGTGCAAAGTCGATTGCTTTGCTGACACCACCGGTCGACATAAACAAACAGCATGTTGCAATACAGCAGATTTTCATGCCCGTCCTGGAAACGGATGAAGAAAAAAAACCATCTAAACACCTGCTATCTTCAAACCTGCTCCTTGTTGCCGCACCCTTACCGGCACCCCAGGAGTTATTGGTTAATTTCCAGAACCCTCTTGCCAGCTTTCGTCTGGATCATCCGGATAAATTAAACTTTCAATTTTCTGCAGCATCCGGCTCATCTTCATCAGGCCATGTGGTTTTCTCGCCAGATGTCGACGGAAAGATACGCCGTCAAGCATTGCTGCTGCCTTGGGGCAACGTCCTGGTCCCGGCCCTCCCGCTACAAATTGTTCTGAAGAATCGGGGGAAAAACCTCAAAGATCTCAAGCTGACACCACCGGCATTGAGTGGAACCCTGGACGTAAATGAACTAGCAATTCCAGTGCACGGCTATTATCGACTTGCTCTCGAACAAACAAAAATACAGAATTTGTTTCTAACCTATCCGCTCAGGGATCTCCTTCTTGATAAACTTCCAAAAGGAATTTTAAAGGATAAAATCGTCCTCCTTGGGCCAACTAACAGTTATGGAGATCGTCACCTGGTCGCGGGATACGGTTTTATGGATACCAGCCAGCTCACGGCCTTGAGCACAGCAACTCTTCTCAACAATTCGGCACCAAGGCGCCCCAGTTGGGCCTGGCTGGTTGAAACTGCCGTCCTGATCTATTTTGCTGTTTTACTCATGTTTATCATCCCCCGACTTTCTTTCCGCGCCGGGCTTGCTACCCTCCTGCTGTTTCTCTCAATATGGATTCTGATAGGTGCAGGCAGTCTCATCGTATTCGGCGTCTGGTTAAAAATCATTCCAGCGGCTCTGTTCTGTTTGTGCGGTTTTGTGGTCATTCGTTGGCATAGCAATCAGCGTGAAAGCGTGCGTCATCAACAGGACAATAACCGTATTCTCGTGCAACGCTTTAAAGAACAGGGATTACTGGACCTGGCCCTGGAAAAAGCGCTCCTCCTCAAACCAATCAATAAGTCTGACAAGGATGCTCTCTACAACCTGGGACTTGAATTTGAACGCAAGCGAATGCCGGAAAATGCCGCCTTGACTTACAGGCATCTGCTGAATTTCGGACGTTTTCGTGATGTTAAAACCCGCCTCCAGCAACTGCAATCTGCGGGGCACAAACAGCAGCTAAATCCGAGAGAAAACACAACCATCATCTTGAATCATGTGGGAGAAAAACCAACTCTCGGCCGTTACCGGATCGAAAAAGAACTGGGTCAGGGGGCAATGGGGACAGTATACCTCGGGGTTGATCCGCAGATTAATCGTCAGGTCGCGATTAAAACCTTGGCTTATGCACAGATAGAACCCGCAGAATTGGTAAAAACCAAAGAACGTTTCTTCCGCGAAGCGGAGGCTGCCGGCCGGCTCAGCCATCCCAATATTGTCACTATTTATGATGTTGGTGAAGAAAATGACTTAGCTTTTCTCGCTATGGAACTCCTCGCAGGACAGGACCTGAGTCATTACTGCGCCCCGCAAACACGCCTTGGCGTTCCACAAGTCGTCAATATCATATCTCAAGTTGCAGCAGCTCTTGAATATGCCCATAAGCATGGGGTCATTCACCGGGATATCAAACCAGCAAACCTCATCCTTCAGCATAATGGACAGATCAAGGTTGCTGATTTTGGCATTGCCCGAGTGACCTCAACATCACGGACTGAAACAGGGATTATTCTTGGCACCCCAAGTTACATGTCCCCAGAGCAGGCAAGTGGCAAGAAGGTTGATGGCCGCTCCGATCTGTTCTCTCTCGGCGTGGTGATGTATGAGCTTCTCAGTTGCAGCAAACCTTTTCAGGGAGATAACATCACAGCCTTGCTCTACAATATTTCAACCGCTAAATATTCTCCGTTGACCGATGTCCAAAGTAAATTACCCAAGCCCTGCTACACTATTGTCGACAAGCTGCTACAAAAAACCTTAACCAGGCGTTATAAATCAGCAGCCGCGCTGAAACAGGATATTGATGCTTTATCAAAAACTCTGGATCGCAAATGAAAGTACAAGTCTGTGCAAAGACCGATGTCGGCTTAAAGCGCAGTAACAACGAAGACAACTATTCAACTCTGGTTGAAAAGGGCTTATTTATTGTTGCTGACGGCATGGGAGGCCACGCAGCTGGGGAAGTTGCCAGCCGCATCGCCATAGAAACAGTTCTTCAGGAGCTTGAAACAAGCGACCTGGATCATCCTCAACAAAAACTATTGTCAGCCGTCGAAAAAGCCAATCAAGCTGTTGAGCAGGCCGCACATGACAATCCCGACTGGCGAGGCATGGGCACGACCCTGAGCGTCCTTCTACTTCATCAACGCCAGGGGTACCTGGCCCATGTAGGTGACAGTCGAATGTATCGCCAGCAGGGTACAAAATTCGAACAGATGAGCGATGATCATTCTTTGATCGGCGAACAGCTGCGTCAAGGGATTATCACCGCGAAACAGGCTCAGAATTCAAGCCTGGGAAATATCCTTTTACAAGCTATCGGGATCACTCCAGAACTGGACATCTGTCAAAAAAAGTTTCCGCTAAGTGAGGGGGATCGATACCTGCTCTGCAGTGATGGGCTGAGTGACGTGGTCTCTGATGCAGAAATTATGGAGGTTTTGGAACAGGAACAACCCATTAATCTACTCTGTCAGAAGCTGATTGATAAAGCGCTCACAGCTGGAGGTAAAGACAATATAACCGTCCTGTTGATTCAAATTGACTAACTCAGTTGAGTACTTGGACATAAACCGGTCACTAAATGAAAAGGAGAATATGATGTTAAAAATTGAATTGCTGTACCTGGGAAAAGTTTTGGCAACATTTGAAACGGAGAATGAACTGATCAGTGTAGGCCGGAGCTCAAAAAATGATATTCAGATTGATAATCTGGCTGTTTCCAGCGCTCACGCCACTATCAAAAAAGTGATGAATGCTTACTTCATTGAAGACCTGGGAAGCACCAATGGAACCTTCGTAAACGAAAAAAAGGTTGCCAAATATGAGCTGCTCGATGGCGATGAGGTGATCATCGGCAAGCATAGTCTGGTCTTTCACTATCTCACAGGCGCAACAAACAAACAGACTGATCTGGATAAAACAATGGTGCTGGACACCCGCAAGCAAAAAGAACTGCTGAAAAAAAATTGCTGATTCCAGAGTAAATACAGCCGGACTTGGGATATGGCGAGAAGGTTATTCCTTGACCGCCGTCAGAATATAGACCGGATCATAGGCCTCAAACATCTTGTAGTTAGAGTGCGGCCGAGTGCGGGCAATATTGACTGTCACAACCTCAACCTGGTAACCGGCGTTGCCAAAATATTCATTGGCCGCTGTCAGGGTGTCGAGCGTGATGGCATTCAGCACAATACGGCCACCGGTTGCCAGACGTTGATCGACCTCATGAAGGATATCCCAGAGCCGTCCTCCGCTGCCCCCGATAAAAACCCGATCGGGATCTGGCAATTCCTCCAGGCAGTCTGGTGCACCCCCTTCGATCAGGGCAACGTTGCGAGTGTTGAATTTTTCCAGGTTTTGCCTGATAAACTGGCAACTTTCTTCATTGCGCTCAATGGCAAAAATACGTCCGTTCGGAAGCAGATGATCTGCTTCAATACAGATCGATCCTGAACCCGCCCCGATATCCCACAAACACATATCGTGCCGCAGCTTCAACTTCGCCAAGGTCACAACCCGGACCTCTTCCTTGGTGATCAATTTTTTGATACTGACAAATTCATCATCCGGAATCCCGAGCGTCGGAACATACTGATGAGCGTCATCCTCATACTGTTTAATCAACAGCAGAACATTCAGCGCAGCCGCTTCCAACTCGAGTAAGCCTTTCACGTCGGTCACGCGAATTTTTTCTTCTTCCGTTCCCAGGTTCTCACACAGATAAGCCTTATATCCTCCGCGGCGACGACTCAGCAGTTCTCTGCCAATCATTCCCGGAGTGTTAATTTCATCTGTCAAAACCGCAGCTTTATCGTTAGCGACAATGCGATCGACAACATCTTTTAATGCCCGTCCATGAACAGAAACAAAAATGGCATCGTCCCAGGGCTCACGAATTTTAGCGAAAGCATACTGAACAGAAGTAACATTGGGAAGGAATTCAATTAATTCTTCCGGCAGGTTCCGCAAAAGGTAACGCCCCACCCCAAAGAACAGAGGGTCACCGGATGCAAGGACAACAGCCCGGCCGGAACAATCCTCCAGCTGTGAAACCATATTTCCAAGATTCTGGTCATCTATCGTAAATTGCTCTCCGGAATAATCTGGAAACAGCGCCAACAGTCGTTCTGCACCAAACAACAATTCACTCTGATTGATCAGCTCAAGCGCTTGCGGCGTAAAGCCTTCATGCCCCGCAATGCCAGCACCGATAACATGGATCGACTTCATTTTCTGCCTCCCTTGGGGAACAACCTCAAGTTCTTTCTCTCTGACTGCAGGCTCAACCCTTAACCGTTGAGTTTTTTGACAACGGCAATGCCATCTGTAAAATAATCAATAATGTTATGACAGCCATAGTCCTGCTCAATATGAAACAATCGCTCAAGCGGAGCTCCAATCGCATCTAACAGCACAACCCGGTTAACTCCACCATGGGCAACAATAACAATTTCTCCGCCGCAGTGGGCAGAAATTATTTGTTTTATCAATGGACGAACCCGATCGGCCATCTGCAGCACAGTTTCACCAGTTGGTGGTGGCACGTTAACGATGTCATTCAGGCGTGCCTGCCATAATGCCGGGTAATCCCGCTGGAGTTCTTCCCAGGTTTGACCTTCCCAGTCGCCAATGTGCAACTCCCTGAGGCCTTCACGATAATCAGGTTCAACTGCCTGCAAAAGTGCAATCTGATCGGCGGCAACGCGACAACGGTGTAAATCGCTTGAATAGATGGCGTTCAATTTCAAATGTTGAAACCTTCCGGCAAAGGCCGCCGATTGTTGCCGCCCGAGATCTGTCAGAGGGATATCTCCCTGACCATTGTACCGTTTGGCTTCAAAACCTTCGACCTGCCCGTGACGTAACAGGTGTACACGCGTTGCTTTCATTTCACCCCCAATAGAGGACAAGAATTAATACACTGAAAATCGCTGTTATTCTGTGACAACTCCAGGAAAAAACTAATCTGGGGCCCTGTCTTTGTCATTCCATGGGCCCTCGGAGCTAAAGCTTGTATCAAGAATTAATGCATCTTCAATCCGCTCCCAAATCTCTTCACTACCTTCCTTTGTCTGCGCCGAAAACAGGCTGAACGCATCCCGCGGCAGACCGCTTTCAATAACAATCTGCTTGATCTGTTTCTCCCGTTGAGAGCGATTGACCTTGTCTATTTTGGTAATAACAGGGATCGTCGGCACACCGAACTCCTCAAGCCAATCCAGCATGCTGATATCTTCCTCACGGGGAACTCGCCGGATATCGAGGATAAAAACCACCGCCTTGAGGCTCTCCCGAACTTCCAGGTAGGTTCTAATCATCGGCCCCCAGGCCTTTTTAACCGCCAGAGGAACCTTGGCAAATCCATAACCGGGGAGATCAACGAGATTAAATTTTCCATTTACAGAAAAAAAGTTGATCAATTGCGTCCGCCCAGGCGTTGAGGAGGTTCGCACCAGGTTTCTTCGATTGACGAGAACATTGATCAACGAACTTTTACCAACATTACTGCGACCGGCAAAAGCGATTTCCGGTAATTCAACAGGGGGATAATTTCCCGGCCGGGTCGCACTTTTGATGAATTCTGTAGAAGAAATTTTCATAATCATATCCATTAACAAAGCAGAGCAGCTCAAGTTTCTGAAGAATAGCCCAGCAAAAAAGCTTTGGCAACTGTCGACAGTGTACAATCCTGCAACCGAGAAACTTTTACAAACTGGTGATTTTTAGTGATATTGAGCATAGCTTTCTGTTATTATGCTCCAGCTTTCTTTGCAGCTGTGAGTCTTTTTGAGTATAATGATCAGGTATTTCAGGATCATAATTTAAATTCATTCCCAAGGAGAATAAAATGCTCAGTAAAAAACTCGTCAGTGCAATCAACGACCAGATTCAATACGAATACTATTCTGCCTTTATCTACAAAGCGATGCAGGCATATTTTGAAGAAGAAGACCTCCCGGGAATGGCTAACTGGATGGATATCCAGTTCCAGGAAGAGATGTCGCATGCTGAAAAAATGTTTGCCTTTGTCTGTGAAACTGGAAATCGCGTACTCCTGCAGTCAATGGAAACCCCAAGAAACGAGTACAGTTCACCCTTGGAGGCATTTCAAGTTTCCCTGGAACATGAACAGATTGTCACTTCACGAATCAATGCTCTGATGGATCTCGCCCAAAAGGAAAAAAATCACGGCGCACAAATTTTTCTGCAATGGTTTGTCACAGAGCAAATTGAAGAGGAAGCCAGTGTCAGTCACATCATAGCCAAGTTGAAAAGAGTCAAAGAGGACGGTCGTGGAATGATGATGATTGATCAAGAATTAGCTAACCGTACCTTTGTCCCTGCTACTGCTGAATAAGCATAACTTACTTTTTTAATTACGAGATAAGGAGGAACTACCCGATGAATGAAGCCGATATCAAAAAAGCGCTGGCCCGTTCGGTTCAGACGGAAAAGAACGCCATGAACTTTTACGAGATGGCCTCCAAGCAGATGAAAAATAAGGACGCCATTGCAACATTTGAATTGCTGGCCCGCGAAGAGCGCGAACATGCCAAGCACTTCTTTGATCAGTGCTTGTGCGAAGATCTTCTGCCGCCGTTTGAAGAATTCATCAAGGCACCGCCTGAGCAGGACAGTGAGTGGCTCTCCGATCTCGACAAGGCGCTATTAGAGAAGTTCGATGACCGTAAAGCCATGGAACTCGCCATGGATAAAGAAAAGCGCCTCGCTGTTAGCCTGCGCGAAATGGCAGCAAAAATTGATGATCCTGAAGTTCGTGCCGTCTTCGAAGAAAACGCTAAATCGACGGAAAACCATTACATCATCATTGAATCAGAATATGCCCGGCTGATGGGTATGGTTCATGAGACCGATATAGATACTTTCGTTCGCGAATAGACAACAGAGTCTAGTAGCCACAAAAAAACAAAAAGGCCTCGCTGGTGTGCGGGGCCTTTTTTTATCAATGTTGATCAGTCCCCCTAACAACCAGATCGGAACAACTAAAATCCTCCGCCACTACTGCTCAAGCCAAAAATTTCCGGGTAGACCACAAGAATTGCCAGAACAAAAACCTGAATGGCAATAAAGGGGACCACCCCCCTATAAATGTCTGTCGTCTTAACCCCAGGCGGAGAGACGCCTTTTAAATAGAAGAGACTGAAACCGAAAGGCGGCGTCAAGAAGGAGGTCTGCAGATTCATTGCAACA
>JAPHSA010000014.1 GCA_026193235.1 Deltaproteobacteria bacterium
AGGGGGAATTATTTTGTTCCGAATATTTTATCTCCGGCGTCGCCGAGGCCGGGAAGAATATAACCGTTTTCGTTGAGGCGGTCGTCGATTGAGGCAACGTAAATATCGACATCGGGGTGTTCTTTTTCAACTCGCTCAATTCCTTCAGGAACAGCAACGAGGAAGAGACCACGAATGCTGGTGCAACCGGCCTTTTTAAGCATGTCGATACAGGCTGATAGGGAGCCACCGGTCGCTAACATCGGGTCAAGAATCAGCGCGGTGCGGTCATCCATGCTACTGGTGAGTTTTTCAAAATAGGTGACCGGTTCCAGTGTCTCTTCATTGCGGTAAAGACCAACAACACTGACCCTGGCACTGGGAATCAGATCGAGCACTCCGTCCATCATTCCCAAGCCGGCTCGCAGGATCGGTACGACTGTAATTTTTTTACCTTTAATCTTTTCGACGGAGACTGGGCCGTTCCAGCCATTAATGGTTTCTGGCTCAGTTTCCAGATCCTTGGTGGCTTCATAGGTCAGCAGGCGGGCTACCTCCGAGGCTAATTCACGAAAATCCTTGGTGCTGATGTCATTCTGGCGCATCAGCCCCAGTTTGTGTTTAACCAGGGGGTGATTGACTTCAAAAACGGCCATTTTTTTCTCCTTAAAAAATAGTCTTTAGTGGATTCAACCGCGCAGCATAAAAGCATCGATTGACTTGGTCAAGAAATTAGCATGCGATATTGTGTTAGTCTTAGGTAATGTTTTTTAACTGGTTGATAAAAAAGTACTTTCTTCTTGCGAAATAGTTGCGTTATAGTGCACGGCTGGTTTTTTATTGCTTGATTTATTCGATCGTCAGAGCATTGATTGGAAGTTTTTGGATGAAATTTAGACATTGGATGGAATACGGTTTTTCTCTAGCGTTTTTCTGGATTTTTCGTTTGCTACCTCGCCCAGTGGCTCTGGAATCTGGCGCCGTTCTTGGACAATTTGCTTGGTGGCTTGGAATTCGAAAAAAACAGGTACTGACTAACTTGGCGAGCGTTTTTCCCGAATTGTCGGTTTCGGAACGTAAAAACCTGGCTGTTCGCTCTGCACGTAATTTTGGTCGAACAGTCGCCGAGTATGCCAGAGCAAGTGGTAGCGATAAAAATAAACTCAATAAGTTTGTTGAGGTTGTAGGCGGAGAAGCGCTTAAATCGGCTTTACAGGAAAAAAGGGGTGCGTTGATTGTTACTGGGCACCTTGGTTCTTGGGCTCTGTATATGGGAGCACTGCGGTTGATTGGCGTGTCGCCAGTACTTCTTGTTGGTCGCCACCACAATCCTAAATTTGACCAGTTAATTCTCAATATTCCCGGTAAAGATGCCCAGCTTATCTCCAAAGGTCCAACGGCTCCCAGGCATGTACTCAAATGTCTCAAAGAAAACAAAGCGGTGGTTATGGTTGCAGATCAACATTCAAGTATGGGGTTGCAATCATCATTTCTTGGGCATCCCGCCATGACCTTGGCTCTTCCCGGTGCAATCATTGCCAAACATCAAGTGCCGTTGTTTCTGCTCAATGGTTACCGGGTTCGTGGAGGACAGCACTTGATGACTTTAAAGAAGATTGAAATTCCCGAGGGTCTCTCTCGGGATGAACTACGTCAGAAAGTCACCGATCAGTGTAATCTGGAGATTGGGGATACTATTCTGAGTCATCCTGATCAGTATTTCTGGTATCATCGCCGCTGGCGGGTTAAACCCAATAAAATTGAGAGATAGTAAAAAGTGAGTAAAGAAATACAGCGAGAAATAGCCAAACGCCGGACCTTTGGCATCATCAGTCACCCGGATGCCGGAAAAACGACCCTGACAGAAAAATTACTGCTGTTCGGTGGCGCAATCCAGATGGCCGGGACAGTGAAGGCGCGAAAATCAGCGCGGCACGCAACCAGTGACTGGATGAGCATCGAGAAAGAGCGCGGGATTTCAGTTTCCTCCTCGGTAATGAAATTTGATTATCGTGATTTCGAGGTCAACCTTTTGGATACCCCCGGTCACCAGGACTTCTCTGAGGATACCTACCGGGTTTTAACCGCGGTTGACAGTGCATTGATGGTCATCGACAGCGCCAAAGGGGTTGAGCCGCAGACCGAAAAGTTGATGGAAGTCTGTCGCATGCGCAATACACCGGTGCTGACTTTTATCAATAAACTCGACCGTGAGGGTCTTGATCCTCTCGATATTCTCGCGGATATTGAGGAAAAATTGCAGATCGAATGTGCCCCGATGTCATGGCCGATTGGCATGGGTAAGCGCTTTAAGGGCGTTTATAACCTTTATCGTAAAGAACTCAATCTGTTCCGTTCTGGTGAAGACGCCCGGGCCACAGAAACGGTAAAGATCGCCGATTTGAATGATCCCCAGTTGGATGAACTGCTCGGTAATCAGGCCGTTGAGCTGCGTAACGACATTGCACTTCTGGAAGGAGCCGCCAATCCATTCAACCTTGATGATTATTTATGCGCCAATCAGACCCCGGTATTTTTCGGCAGCGCGATTAATAATTTTGGGGTGCAGGAAATGCTCGACGCTTTTGTTGAGTTGGCTCCAGCACCTGGCGAACGTGAAGCGGTTGAGCGTACAGTTCGTCCGGATGAAGATCAGTTCTCCGGCTTTGTGTTTAAAATTCAGGCCAATATGGATCCGGCGCACCGCGATCGTATCGCTTTTATGCGGATCTGTTCCGGCAAATTCACCCGGGGAATGAAAGTCAAGCATCACCGCATCGGTAAGGAGGTTTCTTTGTCGAACGCAACAATATTTATGGCTCAGGATCGCGCCCATGTTGAAGAAGCCTACCCGGGGGATATTATCGGCTTGCACAACCATGGAACGATCAAGATCGGCGATACCTTTAGCGATAAAGAAAATTTAAAATTTACCGGGATTCCCAGCTTTGCTCCAGAGCATTTTCGTCGCGTGCGCTTAAAAGACCCGTTGAAATCCAAGCAGCTGCAGAAGGGTTTGATTCAGCTGGCAGAAGAGGGTGCTGTACAGGTTTTCAAACCGGTGACGGGAGCTGAATTCATCCTTGGTGCGGTTGGCGTATTGCAGTTTGATGTGACCATGGAACGGTTGAAGGCTGAATATAATGTCAATGCGGTTTATGAAGGCGTGGATTACACGACGGCACGCTGGGTCACCTGTGACGATCGGAAGTTGTTTGAGGATTTTCAGAAAAAGAATCAGGGCCAATTGGCCCATGATGCTGAAGGTCACCTGACCTATCTGGCTGCCAGTGAATGGCGCCTTGGGCATACGATGGAACAGTGGGAAGGGGTTCAGTTCCTTAAATCACGAGAACATAGCTGATTTTTGGACAGTGGAGAAATATTTGAGAAGGGCTGCTTAGCAGCCCTTTTTTTGTGGCCTCAAAGCTTCCGTTCGTGATAGATTGATTTACGTTAATTATTTATTTATTAAGTTTGTCTTGCTGGAGAAATTATTGGTTTGAAAACTCTTCAACAAATGTCATTGATCAGGTTGATTTTCTTCCTTTTGCTTTTTGCTTTTGCCGACAATTCGGTTGCACTGGCAAAAGAGCGTTATGACGTATTGGTGGTCTTCAGCTACGAACAGGATTATCTCTGGAACGAGGAGGTCCGTGAGGGACTGGAGAAGGCTCTTAAGCCTTATGCTGATCTGACTTTTTTTTATATGAATACCAAGGTCGCATTGGAACAGGGGGCAGAGAAAGCAGCTGAGGCATATGCTCTCTATCAACTCCTCCATCCGGACGGCGTGATTGCTGTCGATGACAATGCCCAAACCCTATTCGTTGTCCCCTACCTGAAAAACAAGACAGCAACCCCCGTGGTTTTTTGCGGGGTGAATGCAGATCCTGAGAGCTATGGTTATCCGGCTGAAAATGTCACCGGTGTTCTAGAACGCTATCATTTTGAAGAGACGCTCTCTCTGAATCGTCAGCTCGCCGGTAGAACGGAAACTTTTGCTGTAATGGTCAATAAAAGTCCCCTTGCTCAGTTGGTTGTCAGTCGCCTTGAGAAAGAAAAAGATAAATTATCCGCGAGGCTTGTGGCTGTTCTGCAGCCGGAAACACTGGCTGAAGCTATTGATATGGCCAAGGAGTATCGAGAAAAGGTTGATTTACTCATGCTGCTCACACTCAAAGGAATTGTCGATGCTCGGGGGGTACATGTCAGCGATAAAAAAGCAATTTCAAGCGTCGTCGATGCTTTTAATAAACCGACAGCCGCAACTGCTTTCTTTGTTATTAAAAATGGAGCTCTCAGTGGTGTTCTTGCCAGTGGGCAGGAACAGGGGAACCAAGCGGCATTGTTCCTCACCAAACTTCTCAATGGCGTCTCCATCACGGAATTGCCGATTACCAGAAACTATCGCGGCAAACGAATGATCAACGTGACTACCATGAAAAAACTGGGAATTTTACCTGAACCAATGACATTGAGAGGCGCGACCCTGATCCGCTCTGAATAGACTTTAAGTTTAAAGACAATACAAAAATATGGCATATATCCGACATAAAACCAGGTCTATTAAAGACCGCTTAAGGCAAGCCTCCCTGACTACAATCTTTGTTTTTTGTGTCATGGCCATTGGTCTTTACATCACTTCGTTAGGCGTACAGACAGATATCGATCACATTGTTGAGGATCGTCTCCAGGAAACAATTAAAAACTCTCATAACAGCCGTGATTTTGGCTTGCTCTATTCTCGTCTGAATGTCTTCAGAACCACTTTTTACGGTCATCCCTCCTTCTTTGAAAAAGAAGGAGCGACTCTGAAAAAAAACATCAACGAGTTACAATTATCCGTTCAAGGAACCCATCTTCAGGAACTTCTCGCCCAGTTAAATCAGCAGTTAGAAACTTATCTTATACGCGGGAAGTGGATTAATACGATCATTTCCTGGCGTTCGGAACAGGATGAAGATATTGACGATCTGCTCCTGGTGTTACAGGAATTGCTTGCAGAAAGAACGATAGAGATGGCCTTGCAAGGGGGCAGTGTTGATTACTTTGAACAACTGGTCATGCTCATTTCCGGCTATCGGGAAAGTCTTCTGGAAATTGCAAAACTGAACGCAGAGGAAGATCGAAGCATTGTGCTGGCAGGAAAAGTAACAGATCCTCCGCCGCTGGAAACCGAGTTGAGCAATCTGGCATTACGTTTACGCACCTTGACGGCTTCCGAGCCGCCTATCGACCGTTTCGGTCGCCATCTGATCAGCCGAATTGATTATTATCAATATCTGATGCTCCTCTATCAACTGGAAATGATTCAGCTGAATCAACAGAACCAGAAATTGGACCAATTAACACAGCAGATTCTCAGTTCGATGGAGCAGCTTGATCAACAGACATCATCGGCCGCTCTCCAGACCCGAAGGGAGATCAAAAAGACAATTTACACCACGGTTGCCTCGGTCCTGGGATTGCTCTTTCTTATGGCGGTAATATCCTGGATAAGTCATCGAACCCTGTTTAAGAAACATATTCAGACACCTATGGATCTTGTCAGCCAGAGGTTGGCTGATTTCCAAAACGGCGATCATACCACCCCGATGGAGTTAATGCGCCAGGATGAATGGGGAGGCATAGAAGAAGTTTTCAATAAAATGCTGTTTACCCTTCAGGAGCATGTTGCTGCTCTGCGTGATTCAGAAAAACGTTACCGAGAAATATTTACCAATGCGACTGAAGGTATTTACCGGGCAACCCTTGAAGGGCAGTTTCTTGACGTGAATCCAGCAGCTGCTGCTATGTTTGGATGGGACTCGGAGGAAGAAGCCAAGGCTTATTATACCGACTTTAAACAGCAGTTGTATGCTGATCCGCACACTAGAGAACGGCTGCTGAAAGAATTGCACACCCATGGTAAATGTCTCGGTTTTGAGTCGCTGTTGCGGCGTAAAAACGGTGATCTTTTCTGGGCCTTACTGAATAATTATCTGGTCTATGATGAGTCTGGAAACGTTCTCTATATAGAGGGGACCGTACAGGACATCTCTTCTCGCAAAGAAGCCCAGGAATCGCTGCAGCAATTACAGTCCTATCTCCAGAATATCGTTGATTCCATGCCGTCCATCCTGATCGGGGTTGACAAGGAGATGAAGGTGACATTGTGGAATAAGCGCGCAGAGCAGGAAACTGAGCTCACTGCTGGCAAGACCAAAGGGTTGCCGATGATGCAGGCGTGGCAACTGTTCGATTCATCCATCTATCTGGCGAAGTTAAAGGAAACACTGCAGGCCGGCAAACCATTGCGAATCCGTAAAATTGAAAGCTTTACTAAAACTGAAGGAGGGAACAGGCGTTTTTTCGATATGCTCATTTACCCGCTTGCTTTAGCCGAGGGCAGTGGTGCCGTTATTCATATGGATGATATTTCTGAGCAGGTGCGCCTGGAAGAGATGATGGTACGCTCAGAAAAAATGCAGTCGGTTGGTGGCCTGGCGGCAGGTCTGGCCCACGAGATCAATAATCCTCTGGCGATAATATTACAGAATGTTCAGGTCTTAAGTCGTCGTTTGTCCCCGGATCTCAAGCAGAATCATGAGGTCGCTCAGGAGCTGGGGACGACAATTGAGACAATAACTCAATATATCCAGCTGCGTGGCTGTGAAAAGATGCTGCAATCGATCTCCAATGCCGGACAACGGGCAGCTAAAACAGTGAATAATATGCAAAGTTTCA
>JAPHSA010000299.1 GCA_026193235.1 Deltaproteobacteria bacterium
ATGCCCTGTTCGGAACCATTGCCCAGATTTCTTCCACCTACGTATTTATGTTTATTTTATTCGGCGCCTTTCTCTTGCGTTCCGGTGCCGGGGAATTTGTCATTGATCTTGCCCGTGCTGTTGCGGGTCGCTTTGTCGGGGGTCCAGGGTTGGTCGCTGTTATGGCCTCTGGTTTGATGGGAACGATTTCCGGTTCTGCTGTTGCTAATACGGCATCTACGGGAGTTATTACCATTCCACTGATGAAACGTGCCGGTTTCCCGGCCAAATTCGCGGCAGGAACTGAGGCAGCAGCGTCCACCGGTGGTCAGCTCATGCCACCAATCATGGGTGCGGGGGCTTTTGTCATGGCCACCTATACCCAGATTTCTTACAATACCATCGTGATGGTCAGTATCCTTCCGGCCATTCTTTATTTTGCCACAGTCGCATTCTTTGTCAGAATCGAGGCGATGCGCAGCTTTGTCACGGCCGTAGACGAAGAAAAGATCAACGCAATCGACGTCCTCAAAAAAGGTGGTTTTGTGTTTCTTGCTCCGATCGGGGTTCTGATTGGCTTGCTCATCTATGGTTTTACCCCGACCTACGCGGCCGGCATCAGTATTATTGCGGTGGTCGTTTCGTCCTGGTTCAGTGCAAATAAAATGGGCCCGAAAGCTATCATCGAGGCGATGGCGCTGGGAGCACGGAATATGGTCATGACGGCAATCTTGCTCTGTTCTGTCGGCCTGATAGTTAATGTTATCGCCACGGCCGGGGTTGGTAACACTTTTTCCCTGATGATTACCCAGTGGGCAGGGCACAGCATGGTGATTGCCATTCTTCTGATTGCCCTGGCATCGCTGGTTCTGGGCATGGGATTGCCGGTCACAGCTGCCTATATTGTGCTTGGCACGCTCTCCGCTCCTGCCCTGCATGGTCTGATTGCCGACGGCATGCTGGTTGATGCCCTGGCCAACGGCCAGGTGTCAGAAACGGCCAAAGCTATTTTCATGTTGGCATCACCGGAAAAGCTAGCCGAGATTGGCAACCCGATGAACCATGCTGCGGCACGCGCTATTATCGACTCTGTCCCGGTTGATTTGATCAGCGCCGTGCGCGAGTCGATGCTGAGTGAACAGGTGTTGATGTATGCTCTGCTTTCGGCTCATTTGATTGTTTTCTGGCTGAGCCAGGATTCCAACGTCACTCCACCGGTCGCGCTTGCCGCCTTTACTGGGGCTGCGATAGCCGGTACCAAGCCGATGGAAACCGGTTTCCAATCCTGGAAGATTGCCAAGGGCTTGTATGTGGTTCCATTGTTGTTTGCCTACACCCCGTTCATTGGCGGCTCTTGGGAACAGGTGTTTATGGTTTTCTTTTTTGCCCTGTTCGGTCTCTATGCTTTTGCTGCTGGGATTGAAGGTTTTATGGAGTCGAAGTTAAATCTCCTGTTCCGTCTGCTGACCCTGGGGGCCGCTGTTGCTCTGCTATGGCCGACCACATGGTATGTCCATCTGGCTGGTTTGATGGTCTTGATATTCGTTTTTGTGACGAATTGGCGTGTCTCAAAAAACATGTCTGCGGAAGCTTCAATTCCCGCCTGAGATAAAATTTAATTCCAGATCAATAAAGGCTCACCCGGTTCGGGTGGGCTTTTTTTGTGGTTCCAAAAAAAATAAGAAAATAATAATTTTAACCTTTTAATTTTTTTGTGGATAAATTATTATTATCTTTCATTAATGGTGATGCGGAAAAATATAAATGTTTATTCGGAGGTTGGTTATGAAGATCCGTGGAAAATTTATTATCCCGATTGCGGTGTTGGTGATCATATTTGCAGTCATTGCAGTGATTGCAATGAACATGACGGTCAGTCGTCTGGTTGATGGTCAGGGAAGTACCCTGATGAAGTTTTCCCGCGAAAATTTGTCAGCTCAGGCAAGAACTCGCCAGAGTTCTATTTTGTCAAGTATCGACCAGCTGGGGAAAGCCGCGTTGAAGCAGGCAGCTCTGTTTTCAGAAGTTCCTGAAATTCAGAAAGTCTATGAACTGGCTCTGTCCGGCAATATCAATGATGAAAATGACATCATGATGCAACAGGCCCGACAGAAACTGCGTGTCGTTATGGGGTCATATATTGATGGGTATAAAAAACAGACCGGGGCCAAGGAATATAATATTCATTTCCATGTGCCGAGTGGAAGAAGTTTGGCTCGGTTGTGGAGAGAAAACTGGCAGGCAAAGCGTAACGGTAAAAAAGTTGATATCTCTGACGACCTGACGTCGTTCCGTAAGACTGTTGTGCAAATTAACCAAGGTGTTCATAAGCCCTTATCGGGGATTGAAATCGGTCGTGGTGGGTTTGCGATCCGCGGATTGTCTGCCATTAAGGGATTTGACGGTGAGCATGTCGGTTCCTGCGAAATTCTCATGTCATTTACCGATGTCTTGAAAGCCAATCATATAGATGACAGCTACCAGATCGCTGTATACATGCTGGCGGAGCAACTTCCCATAGCGACCAAACTCCAGGATCCAAAGAAAAATCCGGTGCTTGACGGCAAATATGTTTTTACATCATCGACAAATCCTGCAATAACCAACCCGATTATTACCTCCTCACTGCTTGATAGTGGAACCAGCCAAATCAGTGAAAAAATTGTCGGGGATAAATTTGTTGCGACTTTCCCAATCCCTGATTTTTCCGGAAAAGTTGTTGGTGTCATGGCTCTGGCCTATGAAATGTCAGGGATCAACGCATTGGCGGCTCAGGTTGAAGAGTCTGGCCAGAAAACTTTGAGCTCAATCAACTGGCGTTTTGGTATTGGTGCCCTTGCCCTTGTGGCTATCCTTTTTGCAACAATTCTTTATGTGACCAAAGTGGTGATCGGCCCACTCCAGCTGGCTGTGAGGGCCGCTCAGAAAATTGCCGTCGGAGATCTTCGGGAATCAGTTGATGTTCGCAGTAAAGACGAAGTGGGTGAACTGGCCGAAGCCATCAATAAGGTGATTGAAAGTCTCAAGGTAAAATCGAATGAGGCTGCCCAGATTGCTGAGGGGGATTTACAGCTGCAGGTTGCAGTCGCCTCAGATCAGGACACTATGGGGCAAGCCTTTAAGACCATGGTGAAAAATCTGAATGAGGTGCTGAGTGAAGTCTACCGTGCATCAGAACAGATCGATTCAGGCAGCGTAAAGCTTTCTGATACCGCGCAGACACTGTCTCAGGGGGCAACGGAGTCTGCTGCCTCGCTGGAAGAAATCAGCAGTTCCATGAATGAGATCGGCAGTCAGACCAAGCAGAGTGCTGTCAATGCTGGAGAGGCTAACCAATTGGCCAATGGTGCCCAGAAAGCCGCTCGAACCGGGAGCGAGCGGATGGATAGCATGGTCACTGCAATGAACGAAATTAATGAAGCAGGGCAGAACATCAGTAAGATCATCAAGGTTATCGATGAAATTGCATTCCAGACCAACCTGTTGGCCCTTAATGCAGCGGTTGAAGCAGCCCGTGCCGGGCAGCATGGTAAGGGATTTGCCGTGGTCGCTGAGGAAGTCAGAAACCTTGCCGCCCGCAGTGCCAAGGCCGCTGAGGAAACTGCTCAATTGATCGAAGGGTCGGTGGCAAAAACCGAAAATGGCGCCCAGATGGCAGCAAAAACTTCGGAAGCTCTGGAAGAGATTGTTGGGTCAATTACCAAGGTCACTGACCTGGTTGCTGAGATTGCCGCTGCCAGCAATGAACAGGCCGAGGGAATATCCCAGATCAATCAGGGGCTTGGGCAGATCGACGCTTCTGTCCAGCAGAGCACTGCTACCGCCGAAGAATCAGCTGCATCTGCTGAGGAACTGTCCAGTCAATCGGCGCATCTGAAGCACATGCTCAGCCGCTTTACTCTGTTGGGAGGGCAAAAACAATATACTGCTCCTGTACCAGGAGCGGCCCAACCACAACAACCCATATCAGCACCTCAGCCAGTAGCAAGCATCGGCTGGGGAGCCAGCCCAGCACAAAAGACAAAACCGAAGATTCAGTTGGATGATGACGAGTTCGGCAAGTTTTGATTAAAGTCGAAACATTACCTTCTTCAATCTAAAAGGAGTTTGACATGTCTGAACCAACAAACGCCATCAATACTGCTCTACAGGAGGCGGAAAAAACTCAGAAGGATCTGTATCTGACATTTCACCTTGGTAACGAAGATTATGGTATAGAAATCTTCCATGTAACCGAAATTGTAGGCATTCAAAAGATTACCAAGGTTCCGGATATGCCGGAATTTATAAAAGGTGTTATTAACTTGCGTGGCAGTCTTATTCCGGTGATGGATGTCCGTCTGAAATTCCGTATGCCTGAACGACAGTACGATGACCGGACTTGCCTGGTTGTTGTTAGAGTCAATGAAATAACTACCGCTCTTGTTGTTGACAGTGTAAATGAAGTTTCTGAAATTCCTGCAGACCAGATAGAGCCTTCACCGTGCACAGGAGGCTTTAGTAGTAATTATATTAACGGTATGGGTAAAGTTGGCGATACCGTCAAGATCCTGCTTAACATGAATGCACTGCTTTCTGAATCCCATGAAGAGGATGAGGCTGTATTGGTTTGATTGTCCTTGCATCAGACTCTTTTCGATACTCAAAGGTATTCAATAATTACAAATAGCGATACTTCTGGAGAGGGGGCGAGCGCATTATATTATATAAAACAGGCTCGTCAGCAGAATCTGTGGAGATATTCAGGCTCCGGCAACTTGCCAAGTTCATGATATAAGGCGATTACCAGAGCGATTTTTGCAATGGAGCATAGCTGCATCTGCAGATTACTGCAGATGGCGTTGAAACCCCGGAGCAGCAGGAGTTCCTGAAAAAAACTGAATTGTAATGAAGTCCAGAGCTTCCTGTTCAGTCGGCCAGTTCCCGCCGAGCAGATTGAGAAAGTGTTGGGAGCTGAAGCCTTCCCGGGTGTATTTTATACGACTGAGGTTTAAGCTTCTTTCAGTCTGTAGTTTTTCAGGAAAAAACTGGTACAGCAAACCAGCCTGCCTTTTAATAGGCTTCCCGGTTAATCTTTGATACTCTGGTAAAATTAAAAGTCAAAAAAACTGAAGTAAAATATAACCAACTTTGTTATAATTCGCCAGCGTCACTGACTGGAACGAAAAAAATACCTTTAAGAGGCTAATATGACAGGGAAAAAATTATTACTCAAAGCGCTCAAAGATCGTGGGGTTAAATATATTTTTGGTTATACCGGCGGGGCGATTATGCCGGTTTTTGACGAGATGGAAAAATTGAACGATTTTAAATTCGTTATGTCTCGCCACGAGCAGGGCGCGGCTTTCATGTGTCAAGGCGTCTCCCGCGCCTCACTTTCGACGGCTCAACCGCAGATTGGCGTTTGTATGTCGACATCCGGTCCGGGAGCAATGAACCTGGTGACGGGTGTTGCCGATGCCCACATGGATTCGGTTCCGATTGTTGCGATTACCGGTCAGGTTGCTACCGGGGTGATTGCGACTGATGCCTTTCAGGAAAGTGATGTCGTCGGGGTGATGATGCCGATCAGTAAGCAAACCTATATGCCGTTGCACGCAGATGAGATTGAAAAGACGATTCACGAAGGTTTTTACGTTGCCACAACCGGGCGGGGCGGGCCAATTGTCATCGACATTCCGAAAGATGTACAGAACCAGCAGGTCAGTGAAAAATATCAGTTTGATCCGGCCACCTTCCGTCCCCATCTTCCCGGCTATTTTTATTCTCCGACCCCGGAACGTGAGCCTTTGCAAAGGGCTATCGAACTGATCAACAAGAGTGAACGACCAGTGATGTTTTGTGGCCACGGAGTGATCAACAGCAATGCTGGTGGATTGTTGCAGCAGTTCGCCGAAAAAGTTAACGTCCCGGTCGCCTTTACCCTGCATGGGCTTTCGGCGATGCCGGCTGATCATCCCTTGAGCCTCGGAATGATGGGGATGCATGGAACCGTTGAAGCCAATCGGGCGATCCTGGAAGCCGATTTGCTGATTTCATTCGGCATGCGCTTTGATGATCGGGTCACCGGAAAACTGAATGAATATGCCCAGAACGCTGATGTCATTCATGTCGAGATCGATCCTTCGGAAATCGATAAAAATGTCAGAACTTCGGTGGCCATAAATGCCGACGTTTATCGTACCCTGCACGTGTTGCTTGATGATCCGATGGTGACGTTTAAACCACGCCGCCGCTGGCTGGAAAAGATTGAGGGTTTCCGTAATGTCATGGCGCAAGATCTGGCTGCAGAAATTGCCAAAGGGGTTGGTGTGGACAACAAATTGTTGATGAAATCGATTGTCCATCAACTGTCAGAGGTCACCCAGGGGCGGGACCTGATTGTTGCGGATGTTGGTCAGCATCAGATGATGGCGGCTCGGTTTTATAATTACCAGACCAATAACAGCTGGTACGCATCCGGCGGCGCCGGAACCATGGGCTGCTCCTTACCGATGGCGATTGGCGTCAAACTGGCGCGCCCCGATGAACGGGTCTGGTCGATCAGTGGCGATGGCGGTTTTCAGATGAATGCCCAGGAGCTCGGTACAATTATGGAGCATAACATCGACCTGAAGATCATCATTCTCAACAACGGTTATCTGGGCATGGTGCGTCAGTGGCAAACGTTCTTTTTTGATGGCTGTTACGCGGGAACTCCGATGCTGAGCCCGGACTTTAAACTTCTGGCGCAAGCTTATGGAATTCCCCATAGGAAAATTGAAAAATTGGAAGATGTGACCCCCGCTCTGCAGGAGGCTATCGACTACAAAGGGGCCATGGTCCTGGAATTTATCTGTGATCCGGCGGAAGTTATTTTGCCCATGGTTCCATCCGGTGGTGGATTTGAAGATATGATCGTCAGCCATCCCCAAAAAAAGGGCGGAAAAATCACTGAGGAAGGGGAAGCGGCATGAAAAGACGCGCTATTCTCGCTTTTACACTGGATCATCCGGGGGTACTGAACAAGGTGTCGATGCTGATTCGTAAAAAGATGTACAATGTTGATACCCTGACCGTCTGTCGCTCGCGCATTCCCGGGGTCAGTCGGATGACAATCACCCTGCAGGAAGATAATGAGCCAAAAGTAACCCAGATCATCAAACAGCTGGAAAAATTTACCGAGGTTATTTCAGCCAAAGAACTGGATACTGATCACAGCTACTGGCGCGAAGTGGCGATTGTTAAGCTGGAAGTTGATGCTGCACATCTGGAAGACTTTCATGGCCGGTACAATTTTGAAGTGCTGGAACAGAAGACTGAGGATATTCATATCCTTCAGGTTGCCGGGTCAACACTCCGGATCGATGCTTTTCTGGATGAAGTAGGGCAGGAACATATTATTGAAATTGCCCGAACTGGTGTGACCGCGCTGGAAAAATAGTAAAATGGGTTCTATGAAAAGACGCAGTAACCAAATCACAGGGGAAAAGGGGAGTGCGAGTTGGGTCGAACGAACAGCATCGCGGACGATGTTGCGGGCGGTCCGCTTTACAGACGAAGACTTCGCCAAACCGGTGATTGCCGTTGCCGTTCCCTATACCAACGGTACGCCATGTAATGACCATATCCGTGAGCTGGGCGACCTGGTACAGCATGAAGTAGAAGCCGCCGGAGGGAAGGCTATTGTTTTTGGTACCCCGGTGGTTTCTGACGGAATTTCCATGGGCACCGAGGCGATGAAGTATTCGCTGGTCAGCCGCGAAGTGATCGCCGATGCGATTGAACTGATGACCGAAGGTTATCAGGTTGATGGCGTTATCACCCTGTCCGGGTGTGATAAAACTATCCCAGCCGCATTGATGCCGATTGCGCGCAATGATCTGGTCGGATTGACCCTTTACGGGGGCAGTATTCTTCCCGGCCAGCACGGAAATCAAGAATTGAATATTGTCAGCGCTTTTGAAGGCATTGGCGCACATTCTGCCGGCAAAATTGATGATCAGGAACTACATACGATCGAGTGCCGTGCTTGCCCCGGCGCTGGTTCATGCGGCGGTATGTATACAGCCAATACTATGGCTTCTGCCATCGAGGCTATGGGGATGAGCCTGCCCGGTTCTTCCTCAAACATGGCAGTCGACCGGGATAATAAGATTTCTGAGCATAAACACAAAGATGCCGGCGATAGTGCCCGCGCTTTGATGGAGCTACTGAAAAAGAATATTACCGCGCGACAGCTGATGACCCGCAAGGCTTTTGAAAATGCGCTGACTGTTGCCTGGGCTCTGGGCGGGTCGACCAATGCGGTCTTGCATCTTTTGGCTTTGGCCAGAGAAGCGCATCTGGATCTGACCCTGAAAGATATTTCTGCAATCACCTCCCGGGTTCCTTTGCTGGGAAATTTTAAACCCTTTGGCCGTTATCTGATGAATGATCTTCACCGTCTTGGAGGGGTGCCGATGGCGATGAAGGTTCTTCTCGACGCTGGTTATCTTCACGGAGATTGCTTAACCGTAACCGGTCGTACAATTGAAGAAAACTTACAGGATATTCCAGGCCTCCCTGCTGATCAGAACGTTTTGTTTCCAGTCGGCGCCCCTTATGCTCCAGCAGGTCGGCATATTCGTATCCTCTATGGAAATCTCGCTGAAGAAGGCTGTGTCCTTAAACAGAGCGGGAAGGATTTAGCTAACATGAGCGGACCAGCACGAGTTTTCGATCGGGAAGAGGATGCTCTGAGTGCTATTCTGGGTGGTCAAATCAATCCAAAAGATATTATCGTGATTCGTTATGAAGGGCCCAAAGGCGGGCCGGGGATGCGGGAAATGTTATCTCCTTCAGCAGCACTTATGGGTGCCGGGTTGGGGGATGCTGTTGCGCTGATCACTGATGGACGTTTCTCCGGCGGGACTCACGGCATTATGATCGGCCATGTCGCTCCGGAAGCTCAGACCGGCGGAACTATTGGGCTGGTACGCGAAGGGGACCGTATTGAGATTAATCTGGACAAGGAAGAGCTCAATCTCGTTGTTGATGACAAAGAATTGGCCAGCCGTCGCGAGAATTGGCAGGAACCAGCCCAGCGATATAAGCAGGGGGTTTTGGCTAAATACGCTCGACTTGTTTCCTCGGCATCACAAGGGGCAGTGACGTCCTGAGATGAACTGATATCCCACAGATTCAAGATGTTACCGTGATTGCTGCGTGATTATCAAAAACAAAAAAAAGGGTCACAGACTAAAATCTGTAACCCTTTGCTTTTTGCGCCGGAGCTACGCAGGATCGAAGCGCGGACCAGCACAGAGTACGAATAAAAAAACAACAGGCTCATTTCCGAAAAATTAAACTGCGGCGAATCTGTAGAGATTTATGTACTCCCAGACAAGGACTTTTGCATTACTGAGGTTTTCACTTAAATCTTGCGGCTGGTGTCGAAGATAGCTTGGTCTCAGCATTGAAACCTCGGCGGAATCAATCGGGTAAAAACTTATAACAATCCACATGTTGCCAAACGAACTGAAGCAGATGAAGTATAAAGCGCATAACCAAAGGCACGGCTATACGAAGAAGGATTCAAGAAAGTTTTGATATCGCCAGAAAGGTGCTTATGAAAACAGTAATATTGCTGCTCTGTTTTATCCTGCCGCTTTCTGCTATCGCTTCAGATGGTTACGACAACAAATATTGCAAAGATCCAGTTGAGTTGCAGAAGTGGGCTAAAATGCTCTCGAACAACCCCGATTCTGATGAGTATGCTGCTCTTCATGCCCTCTGGGTCGGTCTCTGCGTTCAGGTAGAAATGCATAATCTTACGACTGAACGCGCAAATAAGATTTTTGAGGATTTCAGATGGGGGATTATTGAGTCGATAAAAGCGCAGGAGGAAGAAGTCCCTGATAAGAGCCCGATGTGAAAAGCTTTCCTCCTCTTGACCCTGTCATCGTACACTCTTTATTATTACGGAATGAGTGATAAAAAGTTTAATCCTAAAAAGTTACAGAAGCTCAATGATCCTCTGCGGTTGATTGACATTCCTCCTGATTTTGTCTGCAGTAAATTAAGCCAGAAAGACCCCGAGATATTGGTAGAAGTAGGTGCTGGCACAGCATTTTTTAGCGTAGCTTTTCACAATCAGCTTAATGCTTCAACCACCTATGCCTGCGATGTATCTGAAACGATGATCAATTGGATGGAGGAGCATATAACTCCCAAATATCCGAATATCATTCCTGTCAAAAGTGACGAAATTTCTGTGCCACTTCACGATGGAATTGCTGATTTGGTCTTAATGATCAACCTGCATCATGAGTTGGAAGACCAGTCACTGATTATGCAAGAGTCTTATCGATTATTAAAGCCGGGAGGCGAAGTATTCATTATTGATTGGAAAAAGGAAGACATGCCCCATGGCCCACCAGTGGACATCCGATGCTCACCTGAGATAATTGAAGAGCAACTGAAGCAATCTGGTTTCTTAGACATCAGTTTCTTTGATGAACTAGAAAAGCATTTTTTGGTTGTTGGAAGAAAACTGTAATCTATAAAAGAATTTAAAATAAGTCGTTAGGACTATTCAAACAGGAATAAATACAAAAGAGAGCCACTGCTCATCATGCTTCGATTGTTTATGACATCATCAGCGAATATCTAAAATAGAATGGAATAGAATAGGTAGTTCGCAGCAGTTCAAGCATGAACTGGCAGTCACTGTTAGGGCTGGTTGTCTTTGGTCAAAACTCTCCTGAGCAAGACTTGACCTGACAGTCCTTGTCAGATTCAGTTATGCTCAAAATCCCTATAGATTATATGCGCGAACCTGTTTAGGCAGGACATTTGATATCCGGATCGAAAGTGTTTGCTAGATAAAGTCGACTCCTGTCACCACTACCTGCTTTAAGATCCTTTTTGTATATATTATGCAGTATTGATACATATCGTTACTTGGGTTCCTGCTCCTTCAGTGCTGACCATA
The DNA here is from genome assembly GCA_026193235.1 of Deltaproteobacteria bacterium. Taxonomy (GTDB): domain Bacteria; phylum Desulfobacterota; class Desulfuromonadia; order Desulfuromonadales; family Geopsychrobacteraceae; genus JAPHSA01. Next base: position 10,934 of record JAPHSA010000299.1, read on the forward strand.
TCAATTTTGCCACCATGTGCTTGGATGATTGACCGTACCAGGCTCAGGCCAAGTCCAGTTCCAGAGGTTGAACGACTGCGATCTGCCCGATAAAAGCGTTCCCAGACATGTGGAAGGTCTTTAGCAGAGATTCCCATGCCAGTATCAGCGATAGTAATTTGGGCATATTGGTTCTCTACTTTTAGATTAAGTGCCACCCGACCCCCTTCTTGGGTAAACTTCAAGGCATTATCTAATAAATTAGCTAAAGCACGCTGGAGCAGACTTCGATCCCCTGAAATTATTAAAGGTTCGTCAACAACCTTCAATGAAACATTAATATTTTTGTCCTCGGCAACGGGAGAATAGAGTTCGGCAACATCCCTGATGATTTGAGAAATATTCACAGGTTTTTTATTGAGAGGAGTAACCCCTGCATCATTTTCAGCAATTTCGAGCATGGTATTGATCATGCCAACGAGGCTATCACATTCTTCAATGACAGCTCCTGACATGTTTTGATATTCCTCGAGGGATTGAACACCACTCAGGGTTGTTTCAGCTAAGCCCCTCATACGTGTGACCGGACTCCGCAAATCGTGAGCAATATTGTTGGTAACGTCTTGTAGCTCCTTAATCAAGGTATGTATTCTTGACTGCATCCGATTGATCGAGGTGATCAAAGTGTTAACTTCCTCAGTGTGGTTATGAAACGAGATGGCTTGCGTCAGATTACCCCGACTGATTTGATCTGCTGTCTCCTTCACCCTCTGTATCCCGGTAAGGGATCGTTTAGAAATGTAAAAGCCAATTAGAACGGCTGATAGCAGCATGAATGAAAAAGCAAAGATAAACACCCGTTGGAAATTGGCAAGGAGTTTCTCGTCAAAGCTGAGAAGGGTGCCGGTTTGAAGGATATAACCATTCCCCAGCGGTTGATAAAAAATTCGTGCTTGCCCCGAATGTGCGGCGAGGGTAACGGTATCAAACTGCTCATGGGTCAGATTTTCAAGTTCAGGTGGATCTTTTGGCAAATCGTTCCAGGTGTGCATATCAGAGGTTTTGATAATTTGCAGATCAGGCGAATAAATGCGGATAAAAATCTGATCAACCCCCTCTCCCTCCGTTTCAAGACGTATCTCTTCAGCAAGAGATTTCAATCCTCCCTGTTGAAATATCTCAACAAATTCACGACCATCGCCAAGGAATTCCTGGTCAATCCTGTCGCGAAGATTGATTCTTAAATTGTAATTCATCACGCCAAAAACAAGGAGTGAAAGGACGGCAAACAGCAGCGTATAAAGGAGTGTCAATCGGGAGGCCAGAGACCTAAACATTTCCGTCCCTTTTTTCCAGGACATACCCGGCACCGCGGACGGTGTGAATCAATTTGCTACCCTGGGGGAGGTCAATTTTCTCACGTAAATGACAAATACGTGATTCAACCACATTGCTTTCTGGATCGAAGTTATAATCCCAGACGTGCTCCATTATCATGGTTTTTGAAACGACACGGCCAGTGTTTCTTAAAAGATATTCCAGCAGAGAAAACTCACGGTGCTGCAGATTGATATCGAGTCCACCGCGTTTGACTTTGCGACTGACGAGATCCATGGATAAGTCGCCGACGATCAGTTTTGTCGGTTCTTCAATTGATTGGCTTCTGCGCAATAAGGTTTGCACGCGAACTAGAAGTTCAGTAAAAGCAAAGGGCTTTACCAGATAATCATCGCCACCCTTCTGCAATCCCAAAATCCGTTCATCAACGGTTTTTTTTGCGCTTAACACAATGATCGGTGTATTAATGTGTTGTTTGCGCAGACGTTCGATTAATGTCAGGCCATCCAGTTTGGGCAGCATAATATCGATCACAGCAGCATCGTATGCAACATCTTGCGCCATAAATAACCCTTCAAGGCCATCGGCAGCACGATCAACCGCAAAGCCTGCTTGAACAAGGCCTTTTTTGACAAATTGCGCCGTTCTATTATCATCTTCTACAAGAAGGATGCGCATCGTCTAGCCCCGCAATGTTTCTACTTGATCCATAAGGTCCACAATACTTCTCCCCAAACATAAGCCACCAATAAAAGGCTGCTCAATACCGCTGCCGAGCCTAAATCTTTAGCTCGACCTGATAATTCATGATTTTCCAGACCGATCCGGTCAACCACGGCTTCAATCGCTGAATTGAGCAGTTCGACAATCATCACCAAAAACAGGACAGCGACCATCAATACCCGCTGCAGAGGTTCCACGTCCAGCCAGAAAGCCAGGGGAATGAGAACAAAAGATAATAGGAGCTCCTGACGAAAAGCCGCCTCGTGCTGAAGGGCGGCTTTGAATCCCAGAAAAGAATAGCCTGCTGCCAGAATGATGCGTCTGATGCCAGTATTTTTTTGCATTTCAGTCCTTCTTCAACAGGGAAAGATGACTAATATTTTAAAAAGATTTTAAGATATCTTTCTGCTCCTCGTAAATACTTGTTTGGACTTGCATAAAACCCAAAAGAGTGTGGAAAAGGTAGTCGTGTGAAAAGTCGTTGTCCACTGTTTTCTTGATCAGCTCCGCGTTGATATAGGGTTTTACACTCTCACCAAACCACATCAATGCCCCCACATGCTTTTGAGTGTCCGGCGCCATAAAATAGGGCATCCCATGGAGATAAAGACCGTTCTCACCCAAAGATTCACCATGATCACTCATATAAATCAGCGCCGGTTGAAACTTTCCGTCATTTTCCTTGAGGAGCTCTATCGTTTGCTTCAGAAAATAGTCTGTGTACAGGATGGCGTTATCGTAAGCATTCCCAATCTCCTCCTGTTGACATTCTTCAAGCTGATTGGTTCTACATACCGGGGTGAACTTTTCAAAAGCCTCCGGATACCTTTTAGAGTATGCCGGTCCATGATTACCCATCTGGTGGAGAACAATCAGGATATCCCCCGCTTCCTGCTGATCGATGAAATCTTGCAACCCAACCAGCATTCCCTCATCACGACATTCACCATCACACATTGTATTGGTCGCCGGGCTGCGATAATTCTGGTAAAGAACGCGGTCTGCAACGCCCTTTGAGCTGGAGTTATTGTCCCGCCACAGGACCTTAACCCCGCCTCTTGCCAAGACATCAAGAATATTTTCTGTCGATTTGGCTTTTTTGTCGCTGTAGTTATTACGTTCTAGATAGGAAAACATGCAGGGAACTGAAATAGCTGTGGTTGTCCCACATGAATACATATTTGAGAAGTTAATGATGGCTTCATTTTTTAACAGTGGATTGGTCATTTTTTCATAACCATTCAGAGAAAATCTATCTGCGCGTGCAGCTTCTCCGACCACAACAATCGCAAGCCTTCTCCCTTCACTGTTTCCCTCTTTTTTTGCATCAACTCCGATGGCTTTCAATTGTTTTTCCTGAGTATCAAACTTGTTTCCGATATATTTGCCAACCGAATAAAAAGCGTAAGTTGGGTTGGTGTAATAGCGGAGTGGTTTATGTTCTCTAAAGAATGAGGTGTAGAATTTACTGAAAGACAGGAGCGCAATAAAGATGATCAGGAGTGATATGGAGATTGTAGCCGTCGTTGAGATAATGCTCCGCTTAATTGTTTGAGTGGGTGTTTTGACTTTGTAAATCAGCCATGCTGGCAATAGTCCTAATAAAAACAAGTAGAGGAAGAGCTTACCGTTGATGAGATCTAGCGATTCACTCGCGTTGGTTTCAAGCACATTCTGGATCATCGTATCATCGATGATGACACTATAGGAATTGGCAAAATAGCTGATGAATGCTGCAGCCAGGACGGAAAAAATCAGAATGGGTTTGAGCACCAGCTTGGCGTTGAACAGGCTGAATAGCACCACCAGAAAACAAGTAAAAACCACGAAAATAGAAGCCAAAAAGCCAATATTAGCGGTAGAAATGGGGTAAACATTTTGGACGTTTATAAAAAATCTATAGTTATTAGCACACACCAAAAAGAAAGATGTGAGAATGATTAATTTGACTCTGGAAATTTGTACGGCCATTGAGGGCTCTTTTCTTTAAAAATAAATTCAAGGACTAAGTTTGGCTGTATG
>JAPHSA010000310.1 GCA_026193235.1 Deltaproteobacteria bacterium
GAACTGCCTAATATAGCCTTTGTGCGGGGGACAAACTTTTGTGATATTGGTCTGGTCAGCGATTCACGAACTGGACGCGTGATAGTCGTGTCGGCTATTGACAATCTTGTCAAGGGTGCTGCTGGACAAGCTGTTCAAAACATGAATGTCATGTGTGATTTTAATGAAGCCTTGGGATTAGCGATCGTACCAACTTTTCCCTAGCATTTTAAGGCGGTTGCCCTTATTATTATCAGCTAATGTTGGTTTTGTTGTAGGAAAAGGAGCAAAGTGAACCGCATGTTGGAAACTGGTCTCGCGATTTTTGACTGCGAAATTGTTAAACCGCTTGCGGAAAACAATGTTTTTCAAAGCTATCTGGTTAGTTGTTCTGGCCCCGCAACCGCAAAATTGTTGTGGGTTGTTTCTGATCAGCTAACTGAGCAGAAAAACCGTCAACATTTTCTCGATCAGGCACACTGGTTATCAAGCCAGACCTTTCCCGCGATTGGAACTCCAATCCGGGCTGGGGAAGTTGACGGTCGGCTTCTGTGTCTTTATCCCGTCTCCTCTGGTCAAACATTAAGCCAATCCTTGGAAACAGGGTTTTCTGCTCGCCAAGCCGTTGAGCTGATTGCTGAAATTACACAACACCTGATTGCTCCACATAGTGCTGGGCTGGTTCATGGGAACCTTTCTGCGACAACAATTCACCTTGAAAATCATACCCCATATCTCGCAGACTTTGCTCTCGCACAACTGATAAGGTTGAATTATCAATCTGGTATTGATCCATCTTTCATCAGCCCGGAACAGGTGCGTGGAGATGTTCCAGGACCTGCAGCGGATATTTATTGTTTAGGCTGTGTTTTTTACTATTTGTTAACGGGCAGCCCCCCCTTCAGTGGTGATGATGCTTTTCATGTCGCCGTGCAACACCTGCAGGACAAGTTTCCAAAGCTTCCTGATAGGTTAGTTCGTTGCCAACCAATATTGGACGCAATGACAAAAGCTGTTTGCGATGAGCGTTTGACTGCTAATCTGTTGCTTGATGAAATGAACCATACCATTGCGACTGGAGAATTAGATCAGATATCAACTGGTTCCGTTACTGAGCCAGGCTCAGAATCGGCAGAGCCGGCCGAAGAAAAGAAATCCGAACAACAAGGGGAAACAATAGAAAATTCTGATTTTGCTGCCCGTATCGAGGCGCGGCTAAGAGAGCATACTGTCACTATTGATGATGCAATTATTCCTGCCAGTGATGACGTAGCTAATTTAGATGCTACAGAGGGGTTGGAGCATATTTATGCCAAGAAAGAATCACCCATTGGTCGGTATTTTCTGATTCTGATCATTGGTATTTTAATTGGCTCTGGCTCTTATTTTTTATTTTTTAATCAGCCTGTGTCGTTAATCGCTGAAAGTGAAGAAATCCCAGAAAGTAATTTACCTGAAGACCTTGATCGGGCGCTTTTGTTGTGGCAAAACGCTGATGTGACAACAGCTGAAGCTGAATTTAAAAAAATTATAGCTCAATATTCTACTGATCCTCGAGCTTATAATAATCTGGCTGCGATCTACGCTTCACAGGGGCATTATGAACAGGCGCGTGAGAGTTTGGAGCATGCCTTAGCGACAAATACTGATTATGCGACTGTCTATAGCAACCTAGGCGCAGTCTATACGGAAATGGCGAGGGATTCCTACGGGAGAGCTTTACAGTTAGATAATGCCCAAGCGCAACTAAATCTTAAAGCCATCTCCAGTAAGGGCGTTGTCGTAATGTTCCCTGTTGCTGAGGTGGCGACCGGAACCCTGGCACCAGAGAGTGTTGAACCGGAAAACACCATAAAAGAGACTGGTGTAGAGAAAATTTCTTCTGTAGCCACTGTGACGCTTTCTGAATCAATAACGGAACCAGTTGACCCCGAGCCAACAGTCGCTGATAAGCGAGAAAATGAAGAGCAGACAGTTTTTTCTGCGGAAATTGAGGATGAGGTTGAAAAAGTTCGCTCCATAGTAACTGCTGTCGAAGATGCGGCCCCAGTAGAAGAGGATAATGGCTCGCCTGTAATTTCGTCCAGAGCGCCGCGTGAAACTGTAGAAGACTTCATGGCTCGCTGGGCTCAGGCTTGGTCTGATCAGGACGTGCCAGCTTACTTGGCTTTTTATGATGATAGCTTTATCCCTGCCGGAGGCAAGACACGTGCTGACTGGGAAAAACAACGTCAAAAGCGTATTACTGGACCAGAGTCAATCAAGGTAGCAATCACAAATTTACAGTTGTCCGAACAGGAGAATGGCCGGTTGAGAATTGAAGCTATCCAGACTTACAAAAGTGATGTTTTTTCTGATCGGACTCAGAAAATTTTTGATTTACAAAAGAAAGCCGAAGGCTGGAGCATCCTTAGGGAACGCTCCTTGGAGAGCGTCCGTTGAGAGTTAAACGCATTACAATTATGGCACTTATTGTTGCTTTGTTTGGTTTGACTGGTGCCAAGGTTAGTGCCCTGTGGCCGCTACAACAGTCGGATACGACTGTGCCCACCCCTTCTCCAGTTTTTGTTTTTCCCCATCAGGAGTTTACCAATCAAACGACGGTCGCTCCAGAGAGCCAACTGATGCTTGACCGCTTGAGTCTTCGTTTGCAGAACAACCCCAACGATTTTGAAGCCAGTTTACTCAAGGGTTTGTTGCTTTTTCAACTGGGGGGGTTAACCGATGCGATTACCGAGCTACGCGGTCTGTCCAAGCGGGCGCCTAAATTTCAACTTGTCCATCTAATTCTAGGTGACCTGCTGCTGGCCCGATTTGATCAGCTTGATTCTCTTGGCAGTAGGGCCCTTCAAGAAAGTGTTTCAAGAGAACAACAATTACGCCTTCAGCAACTGCAAACTGAGGCTAAGGCACGCTTACAGGGGTATTTTTCCTCAGTTGATGGAGTCAGAATCCCGCGCGGATTAATGACCCTGAGTGATAAGATTAAAAATGCGCTTGTCGTTGATAAGAAGAAAAATCGCCTTTATGTTTATCGCAATAATGGTCCGGGGTTACCACCGGAGCTAGTGGATGATTTCTATATTGTTCTCGGTAAGCAACCAGGCGATAAAATGCGTGAGGGTGATTTGAAAACTCCCAGCGGCGTTTATTTTATAACCAGTTATCTTCCCGATGAAAAATTGCCACCACTTTATGGTAGAGGTGCTTTTCCGGTAAATTATCCGAATGAATTTGATCGTCGACAGGAAAAAACAGGCACCGGTATCTGGCTGCATGGCACTGACAAATCGCTTTACAGCCGTCCACCGCTGGATAGTGAAGGTTGTGTTGTGTTGACTAATGAGGAATTTTCCCGGATTGCTCAATATGTCGAGATTGGTAAAACCCCTGTTATTATCAGTGAATCTGTCGATTGGATTTCCAGCCGTGAATGGTTTGATCAAAACATTGAGGTTCAGGCCGCGCTAGAAACCTGGCGGCAAAGTTGGGAAAAGACCCATCTGGATACTTACCTGAAAATGTATTCAGAGGATTTCTGGACCAAAGGTCATAATAACGGGAGTTGGGGCGCTTATAAAAAACAGGTTTTCTCAGGCAAAACATTTCAAAAAATAGATCTTTCAGATATTTCACTCTTGAACTACCCACAAGAGGACCCTCAGCGCCCCATGGTTGTTGCCAATTTTGTTCAGCATTATCGTTCGAATAACTTTAATGGCGATATGGCCAAGAGGTTATATATGGTCAAAGAGCATGGAGACTGGAAGGTTCTTTATGAGGGGAAACAATAACCCGGTTA
>JAPHSA010000129.1 GCA_026193235.1 Deltaproteobacteria bacterium
CATGAATGCGAAGGCCCGGTACGCACCGGGGAACCGTTACTGGAAGTGGGTGATCCTGCCTCGCTGGAGGTGGAAGTTGATGTACTCTCCGCCGATGCGGTGAAAATCCAACCGGGCATAAAGGTGCTGTTTGAGCGTTGGGGCGGAGAGCACCCTTTGGAAGGAACTGTACGCACCGTTGAGCCTGTCGGCTTCACCAAGATTTCCGCCCTGGGAGTCGAAGAACAGCGGGTTTTGATCATCTCCGACTTCACTTCACCGGCAGAACAATGGCAACGCCTGGGCGACGGATATCGCGTGGAAGCGCGATTCATCCTTTGGCATAAAGATGACATCTTACAAGTTCCCGCCAGCAGCCTGTTCCGCTACAAGGATGGCTGGGCCCTGTTCGTTATCAAAGGGAAACACGCCGAACTCCGTGAGGTCACTATCGGCCAGCGCAACGGTTTGCTGGCGCAGATTGTTGAAGGTGTCAAGGAAGATGAAGCCGTCATCAATCATCCGAGTGATGAGGTCGCGGATGGTCGACGCGTGATTTTGCGTAGACCTGAGTAGCCGCAGGATGCAGAAAGAAAAGAGTGACATCAGGATTGCCGGTGGTAGTTTCAGAGAGCAGATTTCGTGTGTGGTGATTGTGATCATCAATTATTCGTGAATTTATTGGTGTATGACTCCCAGCTGAGCATGCTTAATCAGAAATCGGGAGTTTACTCTTGAAAATTATTTTTCAGTGGATTTGACCTTTTTTTAAAAATAGTAAGTTTCAACACATGCCGCTGCCCTTTTAAGGGTGACTATTTTGTAGTTGAACAGGTGGCTGAGTCCACATCATTTTAGCTGGCATATTGGATCAATATTAGCCAATCAATACAAAAAGTGCTTTATCTTCTCCCCCTTTTCGCCAATTTCAGTCATCGCATCGATACCGATCCGCAGATGAATGTCAGACCAGTTCTGGGTGACCTGCAGGTCTGACTCTTCAGTTTTTACCCCTTCGGGAGTGAGTGGCACATCCGAAACCAGCAACAGTGCACCTCGGGCAATGACATTGTAATGGCCGACAATAAAGATTGTTGCCGTCTCCATGTCGATACCGATGCTGGTCATCGTTTTAAGTTTCTCCAGAAACCCCTGATCGTGTTCCCAGATGCGGCGATTGGTCGTGTAAACCACCCCGGTGCGGTAATCATGTCCATGTTCGAGGATTTTTTCAGAAACAAATTTATGCAGTTTGAACGATGGCAATGCCGGAACCTCGGGAGGAAAGTAATCATTACTGGTCCCCTCGCCACGGATAGCGGCATTCGGCAGAATAAAGTGGCCGATCTCGGTTGACTTCTTCAACCCTCCACATTTACCGAGAAACAACACCCCCTTCGGCTGAATGGCGCTGAGCAGGTCCATGATGGTGGCCGCATTCGCTGAACCAATGCCGAAGTTGATAATGGTCAGCCCGTTGCTGTTCGTTGCCGCCTGCATCGGCTTGCTTTCCCCCTGGATATCGCAGGAGAACATCTCTGCGAATTTATCAACATAGTGGCGAAAGTTGGTCAGCAGGATGTAGTCACCGAAATCATCGAGCGGCATTCCAGTGTAACGCGGCAACCAGTTTTTAGTGATCTGAGGGCGGTCAACCATGAAGGGCTCCCTTGGCAATAGTAATAGCAAACGATTTCATTCTGTATCAGGTACGATTGGCTCACGCAGAGTGTGACCCCGTTGATACTATCACCGGCAACTGCCTGGAGCAATTATTGCTCCTCCGCTGGGGCCAAAACAAGACATTCTCTTGAAACTTTAAGATTCCTGGCCACTATGTAGATTTATCTTTTCCTGACTGGTGGGGACTGATACTTTTAGCCGATTACTCCTCTTATATGATTGAGACAACTGAATATGCAATTTATCCACACCGCCGACATCCACCTCGGCAAAACCTACCGCAACTCTCCCGGCGAAGCGGATCGCTATGAGGATTTTTTCCGCTGCCTCTCGGGCGTTGTTGCCGATGCCATAGCAGCAAAGGTCGCTTTCGTCCTCATTGGTGGCGACCTGTTTCACGTCGGCCAGATCCTTCCCCGAACCTTCGCCAAAACCATCGAAACCCTTCAGCCGCTTAAAGATGCCGGAATCCCCTGCATCGCCATCGAGGGCAACCATGACTGGATTCACCGGCGTGACAATATCTCGTGGATGGAGGCCCTTTCACAGATGGGTTACATCTGTTTGCTGCGCCCCTCACGGACCGAGGAAGGTAACTACCGCTTCGATCCATTTGATGAAGAGTCCGGCATGGGCGGCCAGATTGAAATCAACGGGCTCAACATCTACGGCCTCGGTTATATCGGGGCTCAGGCGGGCCATCATGTTGAACGTATTTGTGCAGCAGTAACAACCGAGAACAACCTGCTCCTCTTCCATGTTGGTATCTGGAGTTATTCACCGGTAGAGATCGGCAACATGAAGATCGAAGAGGCCCATCCGCTGGCCGAAAAGTTTGGTTACGTTGCCCTCGGTCACGGCCACAAGCCCTACATCGTCAAAACACCTGAAGGGAAACCCTACGCCTACAATCCCGGTTCACCCGAACGGGTTAATTTCGGTGAAGAGAAATACGCCAAAGGCTATTACCTGGTGACTCTGGATGATGGCGACTTTTCCACTGAATTCAGAACGACATCTCCGCGCCCGATGATCGTCTCCACAATTGACCTGGAAGGTTCCGAGAATGCTGAGGAAGCCCTCAGGAGCTTCACCGCACAGGTAAAAGATAAACTCTCCACCGAGAAGGATGACCGTCAGCCGCTCCTGGAGCTGAAACTGGTCGGGCGGATCAGATTCCACCCCTTTGAACTGGGACGCGAACGACTGCGCCTTGCCCTTGAAGAGATCGCCACCCTCCTGCATGTTGAAATCAAGAATCATCTCTCACGGGTGAGCAACGCGGCAGAGGGCGAAACGACCAAGAAAAGTCTGGCTGAGATTGAACAGGATGTTCTGCGCGATCTCATCGGCGCTGGCAGTGAATACCAGGGGCGCGAGGATGAACTGATCAGACTCTCAATGATGCTGCGCGATTCGGTTCAGAAAGGCGCTGTCGACGGGGATGATCTGTTGGCATTGTTGGATAGGGAGGGGTAAGCAATGCAGATCCTTTCTATTCAGCTGAAGAACATCAAGTCCCATCGTGATACCGAGCTGCATTTCTCACCGGGGATCAATGTCCTCTCCGGCCCCAACGGCATCGGTAAAAGCACGATTTTTGAAGCGATCGGCTACGCAATGTTCGGCGTCGATGCCCAGAGTTTCGTCGGTAACGTCGAGCGCTTCATCACGATCGGTGCCAAAAGAGGCGAAATCGCCGTCCAGTTCCTGATCGAAGAGGAACGTTTCCGGGTCAGTCGCACTGTCGGCACCCCTTCAAAATGGCTGCTGGCCAAGGAGATGGCTGACACCTTTGAGGTTGAAGAGCACAAGGACGCTAAAGAGACGGAAGCCCGGCTCAAGGAGTTGCTTGGTCTCGACAACGGACGGTCACTAGCCGAGCAGTTTGAACTGGTGATCGGCCCCTTCCAACATGAATTCCTTGGACCTTTTGTGATCAAACAACCAACCAAGCGCCGTGACAGGTTCGACGAAATCCTCGGGATCGATACCTGGCGCAAAACATTCAATGAAACCAAGACACTTGCCAGCACGATCAAGTCAAAAGTGGAATCGCTACAGAGTGGTATCGGCCCGCTCAAAGACCAAGTGGCTGTGTTGCCCGAAAAACGTGAGGCACAGAAATCAGCCAATCAGGAACTTAAGCAGGCTCAGGATAACCTAAAAAATCAGCAGGAAAGACTCAAACAACTTGAAGAACAACTGACAGAGATTGACAAATTCGAACAGAAGAGCAAGGCCCTCAGGGTCGATATCGACACCCTTAAGGGACGGGTTGACAACGGCAAGGAAAAGATCATCACGCAAAAACAGTTAATCAATGAGGCTGAGAAGGCGCACAAGATTGTTGTCGAGAATGAGGCTGGGAAAATCGCTTTCGATCAGGTTGAAAGGAGGCTGGTAGAGCTGCATGCACAGGTCAGGCTCCAACGGCAACTCGAAGCTGCGGTTGCTGGTCTTGACAAGCAGGTCGGCACCTTTGGAGGAAGAATTGAAGCGGAATTCCAGGCAATCAAGCAGACCGAAAAAGAACTCCAGGAAGAGGAAGAATCTTTAGTCAACGCCAGACAAAAGCTCGCCATAGATGAGAAGCTGCAGCAGCAGGCTCTACGCCTGCCGGACATCCGCATAGCGATAGACGCATTACGCAAGCAGTTGGGGCAGCTTGAAGGGCGCCGCGCCGGGCTTGAGGAAGGTCGTGAGAAACTCGCGGATGGGATCTGTCCGTTCTTCCATGAGCCCTGCCTCAATATAGCCGAAAAACCTCCGCAAGATGTCTTTCCGGAGAAGTTTGCTGAACTGGATCTAGAGCGCAAACGCCTGAATAAAGACATCGAAGTACTGGCGCATGACGAAGCTGCTGCGCATCAGGCCAACGAACGACTCAAAAAGTTTGAGGTACAGCTCAAAGGGCTGGAAGAGCAGTCGATAAAGCTCAAAGCAAGGGACAAGGCTAACGAAAAGAGAGCTGAGGAATTGAAGGGGTTAAGAAAAGAGCAGGCTGAAATCCAGAGCAGATATCACGAAAAAAAGCTGGCCTTGGAAGCTTACAACCACTTGCAGTCCGATATCGATGCAGCCGAACTCGAAAAGCAGAAAAGCCAGGAGGCCCGTGACCTTTACGTGACTAACCAGAGGCTCGCTGCAGAACGAGATAAGCGCCGTTTAGATCTGAAGAAATTCGAGGATCTTCTCAGCCAGTTGCTGAAGGATCTGGCTAAAAAGGAGTTGGAGCTCGAGACAGCTGATCGCGATTATGATGCCGGGCAGCATCGGCTATTGCGCGAACAGAAAGATGCGCTGGGACAGGAGATCGGCGCACTGGGGCAGAAGGTTGAAAACCTCAGCAGAGAGCTTGTCCGGCTTCAGGCTGAAATCGAAAAGCTCAAGCAGATTGAGACTGAGATCAAAACCAGGCAGGCCCAGATCAAAACCTATGGCGAGAAAGAGGAATTGGTCAAGTTCCTGCGCAACCGGGTTTTCCGCAATGTGTCAGCTTCGCTGTCAGAGCGCTTCCGCGAGGAGATCAGCCAGCGCGCCAACCGTATCTACCGCATTATTGCAGAGGTAGATGAGGAATTGGCCTGGGGTGAAAACTACCAGATTGTTTTGCGCGACATGGTCGCCGGTGAGCTCCGCGAACGCGCCGACGATCAACTGTCCGGGGGGCAGACCATGAGTGCGGTGGTTGCCCTGCGCCTGGCAATGCTGCAGACCATCGGTGCGCGCATTGCCTTCTTCGATGAGCCAACCTCCAACCTGGACGCTACCCGTCGCGAAAACCTCGCCCACGCCTTTCGCGCTATAGACATCGGTAAAGAAGAAGTGACCGAGCATTGGTATGATCAGCTATTTTTGATTAGCCACGACGTCGCATTCACTGAGGTCACTGATCAGATCATCGCTTTGGATCATGCGGATTGAGGTCCGGTATTTTCTAGCGCTGACAAGTAACCAGATTTGCCGTTTGTGAGCTCAGGTCAAACACAACTTTAACCTTCTGGTTTTTCAATTGCTGAAGGACCTGCTCAACCTTATCCTCCAGCGTGCAACCGGCATCAGCCCAATCAGCACCATCTCGCGATACGAATTCCTGGATCAACCGGCGTAATGTTTCCGGGTCAAGTTCATCATACGGCACCTCAATCCCCTCTTCGGGGTGGTCGATTTTTTTCTGGGTCATATATCACCTCAAAGCAGTAAAAACCGGCTCTTCGGAATCAACTGAGAAAATGAGGAAGCATGGTCGACTTTTCAAAAACCAGAGCAATGTGAATTTTCACAACTTACCAGTTGTGAAAAAACAACCCGAACATGAGCCGTCAACTATTTTCAGATATAGCTACTGGTGAAATTTCTTCAGTATCTATCGATTTTCACCTTCAAAGGTGATTTTTCGATTGATGACAGACATAAAAAGCCACGATTCAATGATCGACATAGTTTTGTTGCGGTCATCAGGCGGCACTACCATCGCTGTTGGCAGCGGCCAAGCCTTCACATTCCTCTTTCACCACCTGATGACGATACACAAACATTTTGTTGAGCTTTTGGCGTACAAGCCTCCCGCCAAACAATTCTCCCACCCAGCCGATAGGGACTTTATACTCAACGCTATCAATATACCGACAGCTGTGCTCATCTATCGGTTCTACCGAATGGGTATGGCACCACCGTGCAAAAGGACCACGAATTTGTACATCCTGAAAAGACTGGCCTGGTTGGTAATTTCGGTGTTCCGCCACCCAATACAAGGGAATGAAACCAAGCATGGAAATTTTCAAGGTGGTGCGAGAACCGTTTTCATCGATGCGCCCGGGTGTGCCCACGACTGTAACAGGCTCCCACGGTGGAGTGAGTTTTTCGAGGGTTGTGGGGTCATGGTGCCAGTCAAACACCAGAGCCGCAGGAGCCTGAATGGTAGATTCGTAATTAAAGCCGGGCATAAGGTCTATCCTACCGTACTGATTAGTGTCGTTAAGTTGATTTACTTCAAGACAGGAATAAGAATTTCATTCCGGCGTAAAAACCACGGGATAAACGGGGCATTATAACGCGCCCAGATAGCTTCTCCTATAACCGTCAGACCTTCTTTTTCAATCCAGGAATCCAATCTTAACTTGTTCTTCTGATAATTTTTTTCACTCCAAAATCCTGAGTAGCGTATGGTCGCCATTCGTCTTGCAGGGATTTGCCGAAGCGTTATCTGGGGGTCATCCGGAATCGGTAAGGTTTCCAGATTATATGAACCCGGCATCATAAAGCTGACGACCCATTGATCTCCAGATTTCTGTTGGCTGACCGGGGCAGTCATGGTGATTTTTTCACTTTGTTGCTGAGACACCGGGGCGGTCATGGCGATTTTTTTCTGCGACCGATTATCTCCTGAGATATAACCAAATAGCTTGCGAAATGCTTTACTTCCTGTCTCTTCAAAATCACCCCTTAAAAAAGTTTCAGCAAGGATATGCGGAGCATAATCACGAAGCTCAAAAGAGCCTTCGGTTTTGACAAGATCATAGGAAGCTTCTTCGATCGCCATAGTCTTTTGTGTCCCTGAAAATATGATCATTAAAGTGAGGATAATCAGTGCGATTGGTCGTCTCATCATTCGTCTCCAACAAGCGATTTGGGATAAAGAAGCCCGTAAATGCTCCACATAAAAACAAGCAGAAGCAGAAAAAAGAAGGTGATTTTTTTCATAATAAAACCTCTCTGGATTTTTGATAAGAGTCAGTGACCTCTACTCAAGCCTCTTTATTTGGTCAAAGTTTCGCAAAACTTAGCAGAATTGGAGCAATGTGTGTTTCTTATCTTTCCATTTCAAGTTCAGTCCAATCTCTGGTGTTTTTTTTCAACCAACTGCTTAAGAAATAACCAGGCCAATGGCGGCAACACGATAATGAATCCATAACAGAGAAACAGAAAGGTTTGCTGCACACCAACCTGATCAGCAAGCATCCCGATTAATGGACCTGTACAGACAAAACTGAGCCGAAAGCAGAGTGACTGCAGCGAAAGAATCCCGGCACGGTTGGCGGATGGGATTTCCTGCTGGACGTGATTGAGCATCATCGGACCACGCAAGCCGCGCATACAGGTCAACAGATAGTAAAAAAGAAACCCCCAGAGGCCACCGACCAGCCCGAGACCCAGGTATCCGGCGATGATGACCAAGATGATCAACAGCACCATCCAGTGGTCGCCGAGCCGCAGATGACTGCGGTGGCTGATTAGCGCAAATAGCGCGACACTCAGGTTAGCGCAAGCCCAGACTGGCCCGAACCAGGCGAGCGGAACACCGCCATCCTGCATGTAAGGCTGGATCAGCCAGATTGGGTAGTAGGATGTCAACCCCAAAACCAGGCTCAAGAAGATAGTGTAGCGTAGGCGTTTGTTTTCTATTAGCGCGAAACGGGTTGATTTCCAGGCCTCTACAAGATGGCTCTTCGGTGGTTTCAATTTTTGCTGTGTCTCGACCATGGAGCGAGTCAGTAATAGGGCTAAAATCCAGACCAACACCTGTATAATAAAGGGGAGTAGAGGGGCGGAAGCGTAGAGCAGCCCGGCAAAGATTGCGCCACAGGCCTCGCCAAACTGGCCGATACCGCTTTTGCGTCCTTCGTGACGAGCGTAGAATCGCTCCTCTCCGACAGACTTTAAGCTTTCGTAGAGCAGGGCACTGTCCGAGCCGCTAATGAAAGAGATAGAGAAGCCGAGGATAACTTCAGCTATCAGCACCTGAGAAAAAGAATCGGCGACAGTATAGAGACCCCAGCCAATAATCCCCAAAAGAGAAGCAAAGTTAAGCGCTGTACGGTAACCGATCCGGTCGCTCAGGTAGCCGGACGGATATTCCATCACTACCATCGAAATGGAGAAGATCCCTTGCAGTAGCAGAATCTCTGTCAGGCTTAAGCCAATTTGATCCTTCCAAAACAATGTGATGATCGCCATAGGGAACAGGCTCATCTTCAGGAAGGAAAAAGCATAGAGTTTCTTTACATTAGAGCGGATTGTAGGCATTCAGGCAGAATAGTCCGATTAACGTTGATCATCAATTGAAAGTGTAAACTGAATCGCCACTAGTTGTAATAGAAATAATCAAGTCTTACAACTTGTGACTTGGCTATTTGCTGCCACATATGCTACAGCGGAAATCCGGCGAAAATATGAACCTAAGAGCGATCCATATTCCCGCGGTGAAAAGACCTAGGATTAAATCTCCGCCGCCTATGGTCTTCACGCGGCGTTTAAACTTTGTTTTCTTGCCA
>JAPHSA010000198.1 GCA_026193235.1 Deltaproteobacteria bacterium
ACAGGTTTGCGAGTTTTCTCATACTTTTTTCTCGCCGGCTGAACGCTGTTGATAGCTATACTCAAAGGATTCCAGAACCGCTGTCATTAACCTGTTGATGCAAGTAAAACGTTCCGGGTTTGCCAGCATCATTGGTGCTGTTTGGACATAGTCTGACCCGTCAAGTTCATCGCCGGAATTGTCGATCAGGGCCTGGGCCGATGCTGCTGTTGTTTCCAGGTGAAATTGTAGCGCCAGCACGCGATCAGCATAAATAAAACCCTGATTGTTGCAGGCTGCACTACTGGCCAACGGCACTGCTTCCGGCGGAATGTCAAAGCTGTCTCCATGCCAGTGGAACACCTCGACTTTTTGTGGAAAAGCCGCCGCCAGAATACTGGTGGCGGACTGCGGATCGCAGCTGATATCAAACCAACCAATCTCCCGCTGATGGTGGTGACGAACCTGTGCCCCCAGGGCGTCGGCGATGAGTTGAGCACCGAGGCAGATACCCAGTACCAGCTTGCCGTTCTGGATAGTTTGCTTAATGAATTCTTTTTCTGCCCCCAGCCAGGGATATTCAAATGCCTCATGAATTCCCATCGGCCCGCCCATGACGATGAGCCAGTCAAAGGTATCAAGATCCGGGAGTTGCTCTCCTCGGTACAGCTGGGTGCTGGTGAGCCGGTGTCCTTTGGCCGTCAAGATTGGCTCTATGCTGCCAAGCCCCTCAAAGGGGACATGCTGTAGATAGTGGACGTTCATTGTGTCTCGATTCCATCAAGAGGGTTTGAGTTCTTAAGCTAAGTTGATTTGTTTTACGAGTCAATTAAATGGGCGAAAGAAGTTTCGGCCCTAAAATATAATTGATTACAGTTGCGGTTGTCTTATGAAAGACTATGCTTGTAACGATGGCTTATAACTCAAAGGGGAGGATTAAATGAAAGCCTTATTTAAATTATTCATAGCATTGGTGGTTCTGGTTGTTATCGTCGTTGTTGGGGCTTTTTTCTATGTTGATTCGATCGCCAAAAAAGCCATCGAGCAGGGTGGTGAAATGGCGCTGGGTGTGCCAACGAATCTGGATGACGTTCACATCTCGCTCTGGGGCGGTGAAGCCTCACTGAATGGGCTGAAGGTGTCTAACCCTCCAGGGTTTGATGCGCAGACCTTTTTGGGTCTTGGTCAGGGTGACGTTTCTGTTTCGCTCGGTTCTTTGATGGGGGATACTGTCAAGATACCACGGGTGCGTTTGAGCAACATCCGGATCAATTTGGAGCAGAGCGGCAAGAAAAACAATGTCGAGCCGATTCTGGCGCGGGCGAAAAGTATGAGCGGAAAAAAAGGAAAGCCGGCCGCTCAGGCTGACGCAAAAGCTGGAAAAAAGTTTATCGTTGAATATTTTTCTCTGGATGACGTTCAGGTAAGTGCCAACCTTGAGTTTTTGGGCCAGTCTTCTAAGGTCAATCTGGTTTTACCAAAAATAGAGTTGCGCAATCTAGGTGCCGAGGAGCAGGGGCTGCCGATGGCTGAGCTGGTACAGAAAGTTGTTCAGGCGGTGTTAAGCGCGGTGCAGAACAGTTCAGGACAGCTTTCTCCAATGCTTGCGAAATTGTTGGCTGGTGAGTTAAGTGGCCTGGATGGAATTAAAACAGAGGTTATTGGTCAAGCCAAAGCTCAGGTGGAACAAAAGGTTCAGGAACTTCAGCAGCAGGTTCAGGATAAAGTTAAGGAGATCGCTCCAGTTCCCCTTCCTGCAGAAGTTGAGAAGGTTGTTGAGGAAAAAAGTGGCAACCTGCTCAAAGGTGTTGGAGATCTCCTTGGGGGTGATAAGAAATAGATCAGGGCGATAAATTGCTTGTGACTTTTGGGGTATGGTTTCAGTTTTTTCTGGCCATACCCCAATTTTTTTTAGTTCACTGGCGCGGGTGAAAAACGCTCAAAATAGAAATGTAATGGTCCTCCAGAACTTGACAGCTGAAAACTTCTTTCTTTAGTATTGAAAATCGATTTCAAAAATATGAAGAAGGAGAATACGTATCCATGGCAAAATTTACCGGACCAAAGGGTAAGCTGGTGCGCCGTTTTGGCAGCAATATCTTTGAAACCCCCAAATATGACCGCCTGCTGGCTCAAAAAAAGCACCCGCCAGGGCAACATGGGGTCAAGCAACAACGGAAAAAAATATCAGATTACGGGTTGCAGTTGATTGAAAAGCAGAAATTGAAAAACAGTTATGGTCTGTTGGAAAAACAATTTCGTAGAACTTTTGAAAAAGCTTCGCAGCAAAAAGGCATTACCGGGGATAACCTGTTGCGTTTACTTGAAACGCGGTTGGATAATGCCGTCTTTCGGGCGGGATTCGGAAGTACCCGTATGCAGGCCCGGCAGCTGGTGAATCATGGGCATTTAAGGGTTAACGGTCGGCGGGTGGATATTCCGTCATACCAAGTCAAGGTCGGGGATGTTGTCAGCGTCAGGGACAGGGATAAGTCACGGACTCTGGTGACCCGAAACATCGACAGCAGTCCGCGCTATCATCAATCAAGCTGGGTTGCTATTGATCAGGACAACCAGACCTTTCATGTCCAGCACCTTCCACAGCGGGAAGATACTCGTTTGGAAATCAACGAACAGCTCATCATTGAGTTGTACTCGAAGTGAAATCCGCCTGTTAATCGCTTGTAGTAAGTCAGGATCTGACAGCCATTCTCAGTGTTTTTCTTTGCTGGCTGAGACTTTCAACGCAAAACTTACTATTTTTGAAAGAAAAACTAGCCTATCTTAAGTTCGTCTTTAAAAGTTAGATCCTGTTTTTTGAGGGAGGACTTCAAGATGATTTGTAAAAGTCAGTTACAGAAGTTATGTTTGCTGGCCCCGGAACCCTCCACTATCGAAGGTCCGGGTTATTTCTGGACAGTTCTCCGACCCTAACCAAACGAGGAGAGGTGACTGGAACTATCAGGATAATGGATGATGCGACGTTCAACTATTCCCAGTGGACCTATTAGCGCATGCTGGACGGGGATGATAAGATCGTAGCTCAGCCACTAACACAGCGATCGGAGACTATATGTCAAAATCCACGAAAACCGACTGTAAAGATCCGGCAGGACACTGGAAGCATCTGTGTGAATTGAGGAACCAGGGGAAAGAACAGGAAGTGAAAGACCTGATGGCCGATCCTGGTCATAGATGTTTGAATTGCAACGCCGTCGCCAGACATGCGCAGAATC
>JAPHSA010000266.1 GCA_026193235.1 Deltaproteobacteria bacterium
TACTGGCGAAGTTCCCGCGCTGCCTGGATTGCCACCTGGATGTTCATGATTTGCCAACAAAAAATTGACTTCAGGATTATTTGCGCGTGACAAAAAGGATCCACAGACGGATTCTCTCTCATTCTCATTGGCTGCTTATCGTCCCCGCTGTTCGGGGCGAACGATACAACACAGACGGATAATGAATTTTTTGCAGCAAATGCCATATCAGGAAAATTGAAGGGGTAAAGACAGAAGGGTTAGCGCATAAAACAGAAGTAAGCTGTCACGATTGCCATCGGGGTCACAAACCAAAAAACCTGGAAAATATCGTACGCAGCAACAGAGAACCATGGCCTGATCAACTCAGAGAAAACATCACACTGCTGTTATCCTTTGGTTGTTGTCATCCGGGAAGGGCCGTTGAAGAACCCCGGTCTTTTTTTCCAACCGGCGGCGACGAAATAGATGAGGGTTTTGAAGGATATTTTTCCAGCCCGAACTTTTTCCGCCGATAGCGCAGCGTATCGAGGGTCAGTCCCAAACATTTGGCAGCCTTGGTCTGATTGCCATCGTAGCGGGAAAGAGCCTGTTTGATATATTCTTTTTCCACTTCCTCAATACTGATGCCTTCCGGGGGAAGAACTATTGTCGCTTCTGCAGGCAGCGAACAGCCACAACTGCCGCCACCCTCCCTAAGATGTTCAGTTCCGGGGAACTCACAAAAGTTGTCGGTTGACAAAATATTCCCCGGTTCCAGCATCATCGCCCGTTCAAGAGAGTTGCGCAATTCCCGTACATTACCGGGCCAGCTGTGGGCCATCAGGAACCTTAATGCGTGGCTGGAAATGCCTTCGACTGAACGGCCATATTCGCCATTGAGCCGATCAATGAAATATTCCACCATGCTCGGAATACATTTTTTCCGCTCACGTAAAGGTTTTAACGTAATCGACATCATATTGAGCCGATAGAATAAATCACCGCGGAAGCGACCTTCCTTAACCATGGCGATGAGATTCTGATTGGTCGCCGCAATAATACGGACATCCGTTTCAATATCTTCCTGGCCACCTAAGCGCCGGAACTTTCTGTTTTCGATAACTTTCAGGATTTTGGCCTGCATTTTCAGAGGCATGTCACCGATTTCGTCCAAAAAGACCGTACCGCCTTCGGCCTGCTCGAAAATACCGACCTCTCGACTCCCGGCATCGGTGTAAGCACCTTTCTCATGACCGAAGAGTTCATTTTCCAGCAGGTTTTCAGGGAGGGAGGCACAGTTTAATTCGATCAGGGGAGCGCCCTTGCGAGCGCTTTGATTATGAATGGCATGGGTCACCAGTTCTTTACCGGTGCCACTTTCACCAAGAACCAGAATCGTTTTACAGTCATTTTGTGCACAGGTATTGATCGTCTTGAACAGATCAACCATAGAAGGGCAGTTACCGACCAGTTGATCTGGTTCATACTTTTTTCTCAGGCTTTTTTTCTCAGGATTAATCTCATTGTCCTGATTCTGCTTGACCAATATTTTCTGGACCGTCCGTTCAACCATGTCAATATTGAAAGGTTTGCCAATATAATCGTCCGCCCCCAGACTGAAGGCCTGAAAAGCCAGGTTAGAATGGAAATTCGACGTCATCACAACAACCGGCAGCCCGGGTTTTTTGCTCTTGAATTCTGTCAAGAGTTGCAAACCGTCGGCATCGGGAAGGGCGGCCTCCAGAATAACCAGATCAGGGGTAAAACTGTTCAAATTAAGGCGGGCGGCAGCGGCAGTATTGGCGATCTCTGTCGCATGACCGATCCGCTTGAGCATTTTGGCAAGGGACCAACAGACCAGGTTTTCGTTGTCAACGACTAAAACATGTTTTTCATTCATGGCAGTAATCATCCGAGAAAATAATCTCAGGCTATCACATAAAACAAAGAAATTCTCAAAATAAATTACATAACTATCTGAATTTCATAACGTTTAATAATCCAAATATCAGAAATATTCTATCAAACTACAGTGAAATACCGTCATCTGGTGCTGGAACGCTTGTCGATCAAAAAGGCTGGCGAAAGTATTATTTTCTCTGCTTTTATTCCGATTGTGAGGTGCAATCGACACAAGGCCTGTATTCAGTGCGAAGAACTTTTACGCGACCTGCTCTTCACCAAAGGGGGCAATATCAGGCTGTGTCTCGACATGGAAGAGGCCATTTTGTGGGCGCAGGCTTACCCGTAACAATTCAAAATCAATAACCACGTAATGGCTTTCTTTTTGGCTGACTCCAGTTATATTTTTCTATAGGGATTAATTTGGAGTTGTGGAATGCGGGCGATAATTTTACTCAGCTTAGTCTTTATATTCCCAATCTTTTCGTGTCACGCGGAAGAACCTCTGTCTGCTCTCAGCATTTACACGGGGCAGCTGACAACCAACCACTTTGAAGATTTTTTCACCGGAGAACGGATCCGACAGAAAAATTCATACCTGCTGGCAGTGGCGCTCGCACGACAAATTGGCCGCTGGGAAGACCGACTCAGTTACGAACTGGAGGGCCAGCTGGTCAAACATTTCAAACGACAGGACCATTGGGAATTTAATCTTCTGGGTGTGCTGCGTTGGGAAAAGTTTTTCTGGGATCAGTGGCTGGAAACCAGTGCTGCCTTCGGGCTGGGGCCCTCCTATGCTACCGCTGAGCCGGAGGTTGAAATTGAAAAAGATGGGGAAAGCGCGCGTTTTATGGTCTATTGGATGCTGGAGTTGGCGGTAGCTCCGTTTAAATTGCAACCACGGCTGGAATTAATCAGCAGGATTCATCATCGCTCTAACGCTTTTGGTCTGGTTGCGGATAACGGAGGCTCTAACGCTTTGACAATCGGATTTAAATATCGCTTCTGAAGGAAACTAAAGATAGGTTTTCGCGCCAACGTAGGTTCTTTTAAAAAATTTATTCGACAAGCTGGCAATCCGCACGGTCTTGCCCGGCCGCGGCGCGTGAATGAATTGCCCACCGCCGACATACATCCCCACATGAGTCACTCGAGTTCCTCCCTTGGTGGCAAAGAACACCAGATCACCCTGCTGGAGGTGCTTTTTAGCTACGGGCCGGCCGGCTTTGAACTGAGCGCGTGAGTTGCGTGGCAACTTGAGCCCGTTCAAACGATAACTGACCATAGTCAGGCCACTGCAATCGAAACCGTTGCCGCGATCTTCGCCCCCCCAACGGTAGGGCACACCCAAAAATCTTCGTGCTGTCGTTACCAGTTCCGTCCGCAGGCTACCCTTGCCGCTGCGCTGAATTCTGGCGAGTGAGTAATCTTCTGGAATAACGATAAAGAAGTTGTCAATGACCCCTTGAACCCGTAACCCTTCGGCCTCAGTGCGCGCCTGAGCGTAGTTATTATGATCACCAAAACGGACTTTATAAAACCCTGATTCATGGAGAAAATGGTAAGCATCAACGCCCTTTTTTTTCAGATCCTGTTCCAGGCCCACGGCGTTTTCCAACTGGGTAAAGGCGCCAACCTGAACAGCAAAACCCATCTTCTGCAGCGAACCTTCCGGCACACTGACAGACGAATTCTTTTGATTCAGGATTTCCGCAATAGGGTCATTTTCTGGGGCAGTTTGGATCGGTGATTGAGTAACAGGACTACAGGCCCCGAGCAAAAGAGCCATTAAGTAGATCAGAACCAGATATGGAGACAGGGAGAGTTTCAACATAAAAACAAAGAATTTCTACCTAGCGAAGCGGCGATTTGTTGTCAGTTTTGGTCAATTTGATATCATATTCTACAACGTGAATCAGCAATAATGCCCTGACTTCTTCAGCAATGTCCTTCCCGTCAAGCCGACCGGACTTCCAATCCGCAATTCTCTTTTCCAAAAGACCGGTCAAGCGAACGTGTTTAGTTTTGTGTTCTTCTGGAAATTCAAGCCCCAGCCTGTCAATGATTTTTTCTTCATGGATAAAATGCCTGATCAATCCATCTATATATTTTCCAGGTAGTGTTCAGGAGCCTGGCCGGAAAAGTAAAGCTTCAACATGGCATCAACATTAGTGTGATCCATATCTGTTTCCATAATGCCAACCTTGGTCGAGCTGTACCACATAGCCCACCCTCCTTGTCATACCATCAATAAGCTAAATACCATAAACCTGCAGAGAGCTCAAAGGAGTTATTTGTGCCGCTTCAGGGAGTTCCAAAAGAACACCAGTAACCCCAGAAGACAAGCGATGAAGTACCAAGTAAACCAGGGGAGTGAGCCATAAAACACCATATTTTTAAGGGTTTCTTCCGGCAATTTGAGATGATCTACATCCACCTGGCCACGGAGATGAGCAAGCAGAATTGAATAAAAGATACCGATACCACCGTAGCCAAGATTCAAAAATAAGCCTTTAAAACTCAGGACTGTCGCCCGCCGGTCAGAGCTGGTTGCCTGGTTGAGATAATGACTGAGGAAAAATCCAATCAGATAGAGATTACTGAACAACAGCAGGGCCGGGAAAATCCCAACGGTTGGCCAGGCCTTGGACATCCCCACCAATCCCAGAATAATGAGACAAGCCGTGGCCAGCAGATTAAAGAGTGCTGAGCGTTGGGCCGTCAAACGGCGCGCAATCCCCGGGACAACAAAGCCAAATAGGGCCAGACCGGAACCGAGCACACCGAAAAAAGCCTCGGGAATCTCAATCAAACGATAATACTGGCTGGCCATGGTCAGAATCATGCGGATAACACTGTCGTAGAGCAGGCCGAACAGCATCAACCCCAGCACGAATGGGGTGCTGAAAATCCAGCGGCCCGCCTGCCAGACCAGGCGAAAAGATTCGTTGACGGCCTGCCGCTTCTGATCTGCCGGTGGTCTTTTGGGAGTACCAACTTCACGCATCCGCAGGGTTGTCAATAACGTCAGGACAGCTGTTATCAGGGTCAAATAAATCGGCAGTCGCAATGTGGTCTCACGCGTTACTGTCAGACCCAGACCCAGTAGGTCAACGCCCTTCTGCATCAATTGCGGATCATAAATCAGCCCACCTACGGTCATGGCAATAACAAAACCGACCGACTGCACCTGTATTTGACGTTCCAGCACCCGTCCCCAGTCGCTCAAATCCCCTTCCTGCTGCAAACTGTCATAGGCCAGAGCTTCGTCAGCCCCACTGGCAGCCGCTTCAGCGATTCCGCTCAAAATTCGATTCAGAACGAAGACCCAGAACAGAATTGTTAAATTAGAGCGCGGGACAAAAGCCCAGAGGGTAATCTCGACGACCATCAATATCCCAGCAAAGACCAGCAGGTTACGCCGTCCAAGGGTATCGGCGAGGGCGCCCGAAGGAACTTCACAAATGACAATTGTCGCTGCCCAAACGGCATTGAGTATGGCAAACTGAGACAGGGTGAGACCAAAATCGAGAAAAAGAATGGAAAATATTGGATAATAAAAGCGGGCATTAAAGAGCACCCTAAACAGAATAAACATCCGCACATTGCGAATTTTAAAGGGCGATTGTGTAGAAGCGGGCATAAAACCCTCTCTTTAAAAGAAAATGGAAAGCTCTTGGGAATGAAGCCGTATAAAATTTTTGCCAACGATATTGAACCGACAGCATTGGAACAATTCTACAGCGCGTTACGCCAAGAGTACAGTGTCCGGGGTGCATTAATGCCTGACGCGCATACGGGCTATACGCTGCCAATCGGTGCGGTTATCGCAACTGATGCTGTAATTCTCCCGTCATGGGTCGGTTACGACATCGGCTGCGGCATGTGCGCGGTGCCGACCAGCTTTGAGCGTTCGACAATTTCCGCTCATGCTGAGTCGATCTTCTCGGCGCTCTACCGCGCCATTCCCACCGGATTCAACCATAACCGCCATAACAGCAGGTGGGATTCTCAGCATTTGCCACGCACCAAGGCACTGGACGCCATGTTCAGCAAAAATGGCCTGAAGCAGCTAGGCTCACTCGGAAGCGGTAATCATTTCATTGAGATCGGGGCTGCCGAAGATGAGCGGATCTGGATCATTATCCATTCCGGTTCGCGCAATCTCGGCCACTCGGTCGCCACCCACTACATGAAACTGGCCGCCGGGGGCAAGGCCCGCGAGGGACACTTTGGCTTCTCCACCCGGAGCCAGGAGGGAAAAGATTATCTCAAGGATTTAAACTTCTGCTTGGAATTCGCCCTGGCCAATCGTTTTGAAATGATCCGCCGGGTAGTGAATGAAATGCAACATTTCTGCTCTGGTGAAGCCGATTGGAACCAGTTGATCAACCGCAATCATAATCATGCCGAAGAGAAAGATGGGCTCTGGATTCATCGCAAAGGAGCGACCCAGGCTGAAGCCGGTATGCGCGGTGTGGTCCCCGGCAATATGCGCGACGGTTCTTTCATCGTTGAAGGGAAGGGGAACGTAGAAGCGCTCTGGTCAAGCTCCCATGGCGCTGGCCGGGTGATGGGACGCAAAGCGGCAAAAAGACAAATCAAATTGAACGAGTTTTCCGCCAGCATGGTGGGCATTGTCGCCAAGGTTGACCGTCAAACCCTTGACGAAGCGCCCTTCGCCTACAAAAATATTGATGAAGTGATGCGTTTGCAGAAAGATCTGGTTACCGTCCTGTACCGGGTGCGGCCATTGATTAACATCAAGGGTTGAGATGGAAGGCTGGAAAATGAGTTCTTTGGCTCCAGCTAACGGCGCAACATGTCCAGTTGAAAATACTGATTGAGCATCCCCTGAAATGAATGCACAACATCAAGCGCCAATTTTAGCCTCCCTTTTTCCACCCGGTCCAAAGAACCCGGTGAGATATAGTTGGTGATATTCCGCCCCGCAGAAACAGCATTGACCTGGCCACGCAAACGGAGAAAGGTCAACAGATTGAAACTGGCTTCAATATCATCCGCCTGCGCTTGACTCAAAACGCCTTTTTTCATCAACACCTCAATCTTGTCGAGAGTGCCTCCTTCGAGCACACCAATACCTAATGCCAGGGTCTTAATCCCTTCAGTCAAAGCAAAAATACCGGCTTTTTTTAAATCCATCATGCCAATGTGTTCACCGACTTTTTCTGTTTTGATCCGTCCGAACATGCCTATAGGGGGGGGGAAGAGGCAGACATTGGCGGCCATGCGAGCGAGAAAAATGGTGTTCTCTTCAGCACGCTGGACAATATGCGCTCCAAGTTGCGCCGCTAAATTACCATCACCACAGAGGGAGCGCATATCAGAGAACATGCTGAAGTTAAGGATATTTTCGCCAGTGGGCGCGGCAATCCAGCCATCCACAGCTTTTTTCCAGTCAGACAGCCTGCGCCGCCAAAAATCATTGCTTGCCATGATACCACCCGGGCATTCAGGAACCCCGATTTCAATCAAGGAGGAAATCAGAACTTTAGAGAAGGCTTCAATCTGCCTTTCTTCTTCTGCTGTAAGCCCATCAGCGATAATTATTGCGTTGTCCTGATCCGTTTTGAGGGTTTGCTCCCGGCGACCCTCACTGCCTAGAACAAGGAAAGTGCTTTTTGTTCCCATGTCAGGAAATTGTGATTGTTTCAACATCATGATCAGCTTGTCAGTGATCTGATCATTGAGCAAAGAGATCAATCGAACCAGTTCTTTAGTTCTGACACCGCTGCGGCTGAGAAAGACGACAAGCTGTTCCGATTCGTGATGGATTTTTTTCAGATCAGCTACGCTCTGAGCTGTATCTATCGAGCGCAGCAGATGCTGTGGAGAACGGTTCTGGAGGCGGATAATGTCAGATTCATTGATGATTCCAACCAGGGTATTGTCAGTATCGACGACCCCGACCCGATGGATACGATTGTGAGACATGCGATAGAGGGCTTCGAACAGGGTTTCCTCTTCATGAACTGAGATCACCGGCGTCGTCATCACCTCACCGACCTTAATGGTCGCCGGATCCAAGCCATCAGCAACGACCTTGCCCCGCAGATCGCGGTCGGTCATAATGCCAACTGGTTGTCCGTTGTCATCACAGGCAATCAGACTGGAAATCTTCCTGTCGCGCATGACTTCAGCTGCAGCCATCACCGTATCGTTGATATTGCAGGTAATCAGGTTACGACGATAATAATCTTTAACCGGCAGAAAAAAGGTTGCTTCTTCAGACATAACCGCTCCCTTGAAGAGGTGCATACAGCAATAAGCCTAAAGTAAATTCTCTAGTTAAGTCTATAGGTATCAATGCTTTTAGAGAAATATACGCACATTTATGAATCCTCTTGGGTCCATAAAAAACAGATTTCCCGTGTTGATTTAAAATTGGCATCCGGGGTATAACGATACCTTCCGAAGATAAATTATAAATCCATATATATAGAAGCACAAAAGGAGTGTTACCATATGTCCAGGAATATATTCATGATCATTGCTGCACTTGTACTTTTCGGTTGTTCTCAGGATCAACCCGCTCAACAGGCGACAACGACAGTACCAATAGCAACTGAACAGGCGAACAGCGCAAACAAAGCTCCCGAGGTTGCTGATCATCTGCTGGTCTTCTTTCTTGATCCCAACGGTGGTCCCTGCCAGATGCAGGATAAGATCCTCAAACAGATGACCACTGAGTTGGATGGCAAGGTATTGATTCGCCCGGTTCAGACCACCGTACCGGCTGATCGGGATCTGTTCTACGCTTATGGTATTCGGGCGCTGCCAACCATCCTGCTGGCTGACTCTTCGGGCAAAGAGATCAAGCGCTTACCCCCAGGGGTTCAAACTGTTGAAACAGTCCGTGGCCTGCTTGGCCAAATTACGGTGAATTAGGCCTATGACTCCAATAGATTTATCCCTGACAACCGTCGCCATGGTGATTTTTGCCGGCATTGCCAGCATCACTTCTCCCTGCGTGCTGCCGGTTGTGCCAATCATCGTTGCCGGCACGGAAAAAGACCACAAATATCGCCCGCTGCTGATCGTTCTCGGTTTAAGTATCAGCTTTATAGCCATGGGCGTGATCACATCCCTGTTCGGTGGTGCGATTGCCGGGGTCATACCGATCATCGAAAAGGCTGCCGGCACCATCATCCTGCTGTTCGGCCTGTTGATGCTGCTTGACATCAACCTGTTCAAAAAATTCACCCTGTTTTCCAATATAAAAACCGGCAGTCAGGGGCGCTGGTCCGGCTTGATTATGGGATTGACTCTGGGGCTGGTCTGGATTCCCTGTGTTGGCCCAATGCTCTCAGGAGTTCTGGCTCTGGTAGCGACCGATGGCAGGCTGTCTTCCGGTTTGATTCTGCTCGCACTCTACTCCCTCGGCTTCGCCATTCCGATGCTGCTGCTGGGCTATGCGTCGCAGTCGGTGCGTCAGAGAATCAAGCAGGTAAACGCTCACCCACTGGCGATTCGGCTGGTCAGTGGCGGATTGTTGATTGCTTTCGGGATTTATATTCTGACTCAGGGCATGCTTGGTTTCTAACTTTTATTCGCCAGGACCCTGGCAGTCATGAAATTGAATAGTGGAAAATTCTTCGGGGTTCAACAATTGAACCCAAACCTGTTCTCCAACAGCCAAAGCTGAACATTCCGGCGTCAAAACAGCAATCGCGTTTGCTTGAATCATGGTTTTGAGGACTCCCGTGTTCTGATCTCCGGCACTCTCGGCCACAAAACCCGCTGGCGTTGCTTCCGCTCTGACCCTTATAAAACGCAGCTTTTTGGTTTCATTCACTAAAGGTGATTTCAACCGCGCTGAGACCGAGGCTCTGATGATTTTTTCATGCCCCAACATTTTCAGCAATGCGGGCCGCACCAACTGGTCAAACGCAATCATGCTGGAGACCGGGTTGCCCGGTAGGGAAAAGATCAGTTTAGCCTCTTTTAGACCAAAGGCGGTTGGCCCTCCCGGCTTGATGTTAACTTTCCAAAAAAGCTCTTTGACGCCCGCCTCTTCAAGAATTTCCCGCACCAGATCCCGGTCACCGGTTGACACCCCAGCAGAGCTGATCAGAACATCCGCGTTTAACCCTGCGGCTATTTTTTCTTTCAGACTTGTATGTTCATCTCTGGCAATGCCAAGCAACAGCGGTTCAGCACCAAGTTCCCGCACCGCTGCGGCTAGAGAATAGGCATTGCTGTCACTGATCTGTCCCGGCCCAGCCATTTCACCGGGATGAACCAGTTCATCTCCGGTTGACAGGATCGCCACCTGTGGGAGGCGATGAACTTTCATCTTTACGCAGGACAAAGCTGCCAGCAGATTGATTTCTGCCGGACGCAGAACCGTCCCGGCCGGGATCATGACCTCACCGGCAGCGATATCACTACCACAAAAACGGATATAGTCCCCAGGTTGGACCTGTTTTTTGAGCCTGATCACATCTTCGTCATGGGTTGTATCTTCAAGTGGCACGATGGCATCACAGCCAGAGGGAACAGGGGCACCGGTCATAATCCGCACAGCAGTTCCCGGGTTCACTCTCATTCCCGCCGCAGAAGATCCAGCCGGAATAAAACCATCAACCCTCAACTGACTCAAAGATTGGCAATCGGCGGCCCTGACAGCAAAACCATCCATCTCAGAATTATCCCAGCGCGGCATGTCCCAGGGAGCAGAAATCGATTCGGCAGCTACTCGCCCGACCAGATGTTCAAGACCAACAACCTCTGGTGCCAAAGGAGTCGCCTGTTGCAAAATCAGAGCGAGAGCACCTTCTAAAGATTGGACCACGGAGATTCCTCAGGCTAATTGTTCAAGATTATTTGAATCATTAAAGTTCTATTGCTTTACAGAAAGGTTGCTTTTGTGATTGCGGCATTGCAATTCAACTCCACAACAAAGCCGGCATGATGAATTATCCGCTATATTCAACCATTTCATCCACCGATTTGCGCCATAGAAAAAGCTGAGTGTTCGGACCCCGAAGAGTTCAATGCATGACAGGCAGGCTTATCACTCACCAACTCTTTAAGCTGAAGCGCCAGTTTTTCAACATTGTTCAACTTCAGCAGTGGCTGCAAGTCAAATTCATTATCGGAAAAAAGGCAGGTTCGCACCTGCCCTGAAGCGGTAATGCGAATCCGGTTACAATCACGACAAAAATGTCCGGAGAGCGGGTCAATAACCCCAATACGCCCCTGAGCGCCGGCCAGCGCAAATTCCCGTGCCGGGCCGGCCAGGCCACCCCGGTCAACGGGCTCAAGGATATAATGCTGCTGTAATTGTTGCAGCACTTCGGCACTTGGAACAACCAGCGATCGCCAACCCTGTTGTTTTAACGCCGGCATATATTCGATAAAGCGCACTGTGCAGGAGCGCGACTTGGTCAGCGCGGCAAAATCAAGGATTTCCTGGTCATTACGCCCGCGCATGACGACCATATTAATCTTGTACGTCAGTCCAATTTTTTCCGCAGCATCAATGCCATTGAGGACTTCGCGCAACAGATTTTTTCGGGTCAGCTGGGAAAACATTTCAGGTTGTAAAGAGTCAAGACTGATATTGAGCCGCTGCACCCCGGCATCTTTCAGTGCTTGCGCCATACCCGACAACTTGACACCATTGGTTGTCAACACTAGCTGTTTAAGCCCGGTAAGTTGCCCCAACTGTTCGAGAAAGGGCACAATCCCGTGCCGTACCAGCGGCTCCCCACCGGTTACGCGAATTTTTTCTACACCTAAGCTGACGGCAGCGCGCGCGATCAACAAAAACTGCTCATAGCTGAGAATTTCCGTATGGCTTAATTTGTCAATACCACCAGCAGGCATACAATAAACACAACGCATATTGCAGCGATCAGTGACAGAGAGCCTTAAATAATTAATTTTCCGGCCAAAATTATCAGATAAACGCATCAGCTATTCAGCTCCCTGAGCAACATGCTACAGACTA
>JAPHSA010000312.1 GCA_026193235.1 Deltaproteobacteria bacterium
CATATTCAGCCATGAAGAACAGAGCGTATTTCATCGCCGAATATTCGGTACAGAAACCAGAGACCAGCTCAGTTTCAGCTTCCGGCAAGTCAAATGGAGTCCGGTTAATCTCAGCCATGGAAGCAACAACAAAGAGGCCGAACGCTAACGGCTGTGAAAAAACGTACCAGTTGGGAATAAAACTCAGCGACTCAATACCCCAGAGCGGTAGTTGTTGTGCGGCAACAATGCCACGCAGGCTAAGGGTTTCGGAAAGCATGAAAATAGCAATGATTGACAGGCCCGCCGCGAGCTCGTAAGAAACCATCTGCGCCGTGGAGCGAATACCGCCGAGCAACGCGTACTTACTGTTGGACGCCAGGCCGGCTAATACGATCCCGTAAACTCCGAGACCAGCCATCGCCAGGATGAACAAGACACCGATATTCAGGTCCGTAATCTGCAATGGAACAGCGTAAAGCGTACCATCATAAGTAAACTGGAAGTTCCCGCCGAAAGGGATAACCGCAATAGCAACAAAAGCTGGAGCCAGCAGCATCATCGGTGCAAGGATGAATGCGAACCAGTGCGCTTGTGACGGAATAATGTCCTCTTTAAAGAACAACTTTAGTCCATCAGCTATTGGCTGCAGCAGACCTTTCGGGCCGGTCATGTTCGGTCCCATCCGGGTCTGCATGCGGCCGATAATTTTACGCTCCGCATAGGTGGCATAGGCAACGATCAACAGCGTCACGACAAAAGCAACTATGATCTTTGTCAACATGGCCGCGGTAAACAACCACGGAGTATTTGAGAGTGTCAAAACTTCTGGCGTCATGACCATCCTCTTCTTTCATCAGTCTATGGCATTGCTGCCGATTACAGTCAGTAGAACCTACTGACAATCCAATAACTTAACTTTTATACCTTAACCGGCTCAACTGCGATTGCAGGTTGACCTGAATAAATCTTGTTTAGCTCTAGCTCAGCAAAGTGATATGGAGTAAAGAAGACACCCTTCGGCAAGCGCCGATCCACTTTAACTTTTGCCTGAATCTCACCTTCGACCGTCTTGAGTTTGAGCATATCGTCGTTAACGAGTTGAAGCTCAGCAGCATCTTCACGGCCCAACTCAATATAAGGAGCTGCAACAGCGGCATTAGGACCCTTAGCGTGGGTCGACAGGGTACCGCTATGGTACAAAGCACTGCCAACTAACAATTGATACTTATCAGCAAGTGGCTGCGCACCAGCGACCGGAACAAGTTGTTTAAGCTCCGGCTCCAGGTTGTCGCCTCCCCAGACATAGCCCTGAGGTCCGACCATATCGAGACTGACCATTTCATAACCAGGGGTCTCGGCGGCAAGGGATTTGAAAGCCTCTGCAGGAGTTGCTGGGGCGCTAGTGCCAAGTTCTTTCAGCAGCAACTGTAGAATTGCAAAATCAGTCTTTGCTTCACCTGGTGATTTGATGCCGACATGCAGCTGCTGAATGCGTCTTTCCGCGTTGGTAAAGGTTCCAGCTTTTTCAGCAAAAGATGCGGCAGGGAAGACGACATCGGCCATTTGTGCGGATGGCGAGAGGAAAATATCCTGGACAACCAGGAAGGACTTCTCGAGAGCCTTTTCAACCAGGCTGCGATTCGGGTAGGAGACCAGAGGATCCTCACCCACCAGATAGAGAGCTTTAAGCTCACCTGATCCGGCAGCAGCCAGCATCTGCTGAGCGCCCATACCTTTTCCACCGGGAAGGATCGCAAGGTCAATCGCACCCTGACTGTTCGCCTTTTCGCCGCAGAGGTATAAACCAGAACCCTGGCGGCCAGCAATACCGGTCAGCAGTGCGAGGTTCGCGGCAGCAATTGCCAGCTCTTTACTGTAAGCGGTGTACGGCAAGCCGTAGGCCAGCATGATAGCAGCGTTTTCGGCACCGGCGAGTTCACGTGCGGTCTGCTTGATCGCATCGGCATCGCCACCTACAAGTTCAGCGACAGTTTCTGCACTGTACTCTTTAAGTGCAGCTTTCAGCTCATCAAGGCCATTGAGCCCCTCGGTCTTGGCCAAACCTTCTTCAACAATCACATGGCATAGCGCGTTGAGAACATTCAGTTCCAGGCCGGGTTTGTGCAAGAGCGTCCGGGCATTCGGTAATTTACTCAATTTTCCGAACTTGTCAGCGATAATGGAAAGTTTCGCTTCATTCCGGCGAATAGCCTGATTGACAACCATGCCGAAAACCGGATGAGTCTCGTAAAAGTCAGAGCGGATAGCAAGGATAGCATTGGCTTTTTCGACCAGCGGGAAAGTAGCTGTCGACGCCCGGACTCCCAGGGTTTCTAACAAGCCTTCCGTGACACCCTTGTAGCATTCGCCGCCGGAGTGATCGAGATTTTCCGTGCCAAGCGCTTTGCTGAGATTTTTAACCAGAAACAATTCTTCATTGGTTAACCGCGCGCCGGAAATAATACCAACCTGCTCACCCGCATCCTTGAAGCCCTGTACTGCAGTTTGAATGGCTTCGTCCCAGCTGGCTTCTTTCAATACACCATCCCTACGAACCAGTGGTTTGGTTAAGCGCTTGTTGCTATTCACATAGGAATAACCGAAGCGACCACGGATACAGAGGTTGCCATCATTAACACCGGTCTCATCGTTAAAGCGAATCGTCTGGACTTCGTTATCTTTGACTCCAAGAGTCACGGTACAGCCGTTGCCACAGTAGCCACAGACAGAGTTAACTTCCTTCAGCTGCCAAGGGCGCGCCTTAAATTTGAATGGCCGCGGCAGAAGAGCTCCGACCGGGCACATTGAGACACATTGCCCACAGAATTCGCAATCCAGGCCACGATCAAAAGCAGTGGCGATCTTGGTTTCAAATCCACGGTTGATAAAGGAATAAGAACCGTAGCCAACGACCTCATCACAGACCCGGACACATTTGCCGCAGAGTACGCAGCGGTTCATATTCCGCTCAATGAACGGATTGGCTTCATCCTTGGGTAAGTCGAATTTTTCACCCTCAAAACGGCTGGTGACGACTTCATACTCGTAGGTCAGATCCTGCAAATCACATTCACCGCCTTTGTCACAGACCGGGCAGTCAACAACGTGATTGACCAGCAGGAATTCAAGGACAGTCTTACGGACCTTTTTGATTTCATCAGACATGGTTGTAACAACCATCCCCTCAGTGACCGGAGTCGTGCAGGAGGGGATCAAACGACCCTTCATCTGCTCTACTTCAACCAAGCAAACCCGGCAAGCACCATAAGGCAACAGTTTCTTTGCATAACAGAGAACCGGGATATAAATATCGTTCTCTTTAGCCGCCTCGTAAATCGTCGACGTCTTGCTAGTTGTGATCTGTTTTCCGTCAATCGTTAGATTAACCATCTTGACCTCATATAACTCAAGCAGGGAATGCGATTATTCAATAGCCATGAAACGGCATGCGTCATAACAGGAAGTACATCTGGTACAGATATCCAGATTGATCTTCGCAACCTGTCCTTTTTCCCATTCAATTGCATCGACCGGGCAAACTCGAGGACAGATACCACATTTTTTACATTTGTCTTCGACAACACGGAAGTGTAAAAGCGCCTTACAGGAGTGCGAAGGACATTCTTTCTCTTTGATATGTGCTTCATATTCATGGCGGAAGTAACGGATTGTTGAGAGGACCGGGTTCGGCGCTGTCTGACCAAGACCACAGAGCGAGCTCTTTTTAATATCGTAGGCCATGTCCTCAAGCAGTTCAATGTCGCCTTCTTGTCCTTTACCTTGGGTAATCCGCTCAAGAATTTCGAGCATGATTTTCAGACCGATACGGCAGGGAATACACTTGCCGCAGGATTCAACTCGGGTAAAGTTAAGGAAGAAACGGGCGATATCGACCATACAGGTGGTTTCGTCCATGACAACCAGACCACCTGAACCCATCATTGCGCCAGCCTTGATCAGTGAATCATAATCAACTTCGGCGTCCAAACCCTCTGCCGGCAGACAACCACCGGAAGGGCCGCCAGCCTGAACAGCTTTAAACTTCCGGTTATTTTCGATACCACCACAAACATCGTAAATAACTTCCTTCATGGTGGTTCCAGCAGGGACCTCAACCAGACCGGTGTGCTTAACCTTCCCGGTCAAAGCAAAAATCTTGGTGCCCTTGGTGCCTTCGGTACCGATTGAAGAGTACCAGTCCGCACCGTTGTAGAAGATATAGGAAACATTGGCATAGGTTTCAACGTTGTTGATATTGGTCGGATGGCCCCAGAGCCCCTTGACTGCTGGAAACGGTGGCCGAGGGCGGGACATGCCACGATGACCCTCAATCGAAGCCATCAGCGCGGTCTCTTCACCACAGACAAACGCACCGGCACCAGCCTTGATCCGCATATCCAGGTCAAAACCAAGGTCCATACAATTTTTGCCAAGGTAGCCTTTTTCGTAGCAGGTATCGATCGCTAATTGCAAACGCTTGATAGCTAAAGGGTACTCGGCACGGACATATACATAGGCAAACTTACAGCCGATCGCATAAGCCGCGATCATCATTCCTTCAATCAACCCATAGGGGTCACCTTCGAGAACCGAACGGTCCATGAAAGCGCCTGGATCACCCTCATCCGCATTGCAAATCAGATACTTGTGATCACCCGGAGAGCCTTTAGCAAAAGTCCATTTCATACCTGTCGGAAAGCCACCGCCCCCACGACCACGCAAACCAGACTTCTTGACCTCCTCGATAACCTCATCCTGGGTCATGGTGACCGCTTTTTTGATCCCCTGAAAACCGCGATGGCCAATGAAATCATCCAGGCTTTCAGCATCGATGGTGCCGCAACGGGAGAAAATAACCCGCTGCTGCTTATCAAGAAATTTATGATAATAGGGGCCGGCAACCTTCTTCGGAATCGGCTCATCACCGAGGATATGCTCTTCAACGATCTGTGGAACTAATTCTGCTGTCACAAAATCGTAGGTAACTGGTTCTTTACCAGGCATACAGACGTCAACCAGCACGTCATTGGCACAGAGGCCACGACAACCTGTACTGTTAATGTCACAGGCACTGCCAATTTTTCCAGCAACTCCCTGCTTTTCAAACTCAGCTTCGAAGGCCGCAACAACATCTGCCGCCCCGGAAGCCAGGCCACCGGTACCAGTACAAATAAGAATCTTTAAATTTTCAGCAGTTTCGGACATAAATCAATCCTCGATACCCATTAGGTGTATAACAGAATCAGTCCATTGCCTGATATTTTTGGATAACTTCATCCATCTTCTGGACAGACAAACTTCCATAGGTTGCATCATTCACCATAATAACCGGAGCCATACCACAAGCACCGATACAAGCAACATATTCCGCGGTGAACTTCAGATCTTCAGTGGTCTCAGCATGCCCAATTCCCAAGCGGTCTTCCAATGTTTCTCCGAGTCGCCCGGCACCCTTAACGTGGCAGGCCGTTCCCATACAGACACGAATAATATATTTGCCCCGTGGTTTAAGATGGAATTGAGCATAAAAAGTCAGCACACCATAAATCTGGCTGGTATAGACATTCAGCCGTTCTGCAGTCAAATGCACCGTTTCTTCGGGAATATAGCCATATGCTTCCTGGATTCCCTGCAGTACCGGCATCAAATTACCTGTCATAGTCAGGTATTTATCAATGACCTCATTTGCTGCGGTCAGGTCAATCGCTTCCTCGACCTGCTCTTGAACTTGTTCGGTGCTTTCAGTCATAACTTCCTCTTTATACACCTTGTAAATTAACGGTCGATTTCACCAAGAACGATATCGAGCGTACCGATAACAGCAATAACATCGGCCAGCAACCTGCCCTCAACCATCTGCGGCAAACCCTGCAGGTTGACGAAAGACGGCGGACGAATCTTCATCCGGAAGGGATGGGCTGAACCATCGGAAACCAGGTAAAAACCAAGTTCACCCTTTGGCGCCTCAACACCCTGATAAATCTCACCAACCTCTGGTTTGAAGCCCTCGGTAACAATCTTGAAATGATGAATCAATCCCTCGATGGTATTAACAACGTCATGCTTAGGGGGCAAAACAATTTTCGGGCAATTCGCCAGAACAGGGCCCGGCTTTAGCTTGTCCAAGGCCTGCAGGATAATACGCGCCGACTGACGCATCTCATCGAGACGGACCTTATAACGCGCAAAGGTATCGCAGTCATCTCTGACCGGAACCTCAAAATCGTAATCTTCATAACCGCTGTAAGGGTTATCACGGCGCAGATCCCAATCAACACCCGAACCACGGAGAGAGGGTCCGGTAATACCGATATCGATGGCCGCTTCAGCACTGATGTGTCCAACACCGATCGTCCGCTTCTGCCAGATCCGGTTTCCTGTCAACAGGCCCTCATACTCTTCAACATGCTCCGGAATTGACTCGGCAAAAGTACGAATTTCCTGTTCGATACCTTCCGGGAAATCTTCCGACAAACCGCCAACACGGAAATAGTTGGACGTCATGCGCGCTCCGGATACTTTTTCATAAATATCGGTAATGCACTCACGCTCGCGGAAACAGTAGAGGAATACCGTCATCGCTCCGATATCGAGCGCGTGACAGGCCATCCACACCAAGTGGCTCTTCAAGCGTGTCAATTCGGCCATGATGACACGAATGCGCTTGACCCGCTCCGGGATCTCGTCAGTAATGCCGAGCAGCTTTTCGACAGCCAGAACATAGCCGAGGTTGTTACTCATGGGAGCCAGATAGTCGAGACGATCTGTCAACGGAATAATTTGATGATAGGTGCGGTGTTCAGAAAGCTTCTCTACGCCACGATGGAGAAAACCGATATGCGGAGTTGCCTTGACGACAACCTCACCATCGAGCTCAAGGATCAACTGCAACACACCGTGCGTTGACGGGTGCTGAGGGCCCATATTGATGGTCATGGTTTCGCTGCGATTTGTTGCCATTATATGCCTCGTCCGGTTAAGGATTGTCTAAGCGTTCAATTAGGAGAGTCGGCCCTGATAAGGCTCACGATCTGGCCCCTGCACAGGATAGTCTTTGCGCAATGGATGCCCTTCCCAATCGGCAGGCATCAGAATCCGGCGCATGTCAGGATGATTGTTAAATTCAATCCCCATCAGGTCCCAACATTCGCGCTCATGCCAGTTTGCAGTCCCCCAAACAGTGCTGACAGTATCAATCTTGACACCTTCCTCAACCGGGGCCTTGATCCGAAAGCGCTGTTTTGCTGGAATATTGTAGAGGTTGTAAACCACCATGAACCGTGGAACCTGGCCAAGATAATCAACCCCGCAGAGATCGCAAAGGAAATTGTAGCCACAATCATCACGCATAAATGTGCAGATATCGACAATCTGCTCTTTCTTCACCGTAACAGTCGTCTCTCCGCGAAACTCAACGACATCAATAATCTCAGTGGAGAATTTAGCTTTTAATTTTTCAACAATCGCTTGATCGCTCATTGATTTTTCCCTGTTATCAGCCGAACCAATTAGACCTCGTTATGGATCACGTCACCAACACCGATTGCCGCACCAAAAGTGTTACGCTCAGCCCTGATCTTGTCCTGCAGTTTCATCAGACCATACAGCAAACCTTCTGGACGAGGGGGACAACCGGGGATGTAAACATCAACCGGCAGAAACTCATCAACCCCCTGAACGGTGCTATAGGTATCGAAGATGCCACCCGAAGAAGCACAGGCACCCATGGCAATGACATAGCGGGGCTCCGGCATCTGCTCGTAAACGGTCTTGATAACCGGCACCATTTTTTTGGTAACCGTACCAGCAATAATAATGACATCTGCCTGGCGTGGAGATGCGCGGAACAGAATGCCCATCCGGTCAAGGTCAAAACGGGCAGCACCGGTGGCCATCATTTCAATAGCGCAGCAAGCCAAACCAAAGGTCAGTGGCCACATGGAGCTGGCACGCGACCAGTTTACCAACTTGTCAAGACTCGTCGTAATAAAACCGCTACCGAGTGTCTTGGGCTGTTCTACTCCCATTCCAGAGCTCCTTTTTTCCATACATAGATAAAGCCGACGAGAAGAATTGCAATGAACACTCCCATCTCAACAAAACCAAAGATCCCGAGGCGTTTGAACATAACCGCCCAGGGATAAAGGAATACAGCTTCAATATCGAAGAGAATAAAGAGCATCGCTACAATATAAAATTTGATGGAGAAACGCTCTTCTGCCGAGCCAATCAATGGCATGCCACATTCGTAGGGCGCCAACTTGACTTCACTGGGTTTTTTCACCCCAATCAACCGGGACAAAACAACC
>JAPHSA010000271.1 GCA_026193235.1 Deltaproteobacteria bacterium
TATTCCAGCGATTTGCGTACCCGCAGTGAGATACTCTGGGTCAGGTTGTCCCCACTAAGCCAGATTTCGTCACCCTGTACTGTGCATTGCAGCTGCATGCTGCGGTGCACAAGACTTGTCAATGCCTTGCTCGCCACCTCAGGAATTTCCATGACGCACAGGTTGGCAAAGCGCTGTAGCTTGTCCGCATTCCGCTGCCACCAGAGCTCGGCGCCACGACCGCCGTAGAGATACAGGAATACCTGTGCAGCGCGATTGCAGGCTTTGCGTACCCGGCGTTCATCCGGCAGGCCAACATCGATCCACAGCTCAATTTCGTTGGTTAAATTTTTCTGCCAGAGATCCGGTTCCTCGTCGACGCACAACCCTTTGGTGAAATTTAACTGCTCACTGGCGTGCAGGGCGAAGGCGAGCAATCGCACCATCATCCGTTCGTCGGTCTCTGAGGGATGACGCGCCAGGGTCAACAGATGTTCGGCGTAATAGTTGCGATCCATGTCAGAGATCTGCAGATTGATCTTAAATATGGTGGCTGTCAGAGCCATTGAGTTTCCTTTATAGAATCCAAAAGGGGGGAACTACTTTGTAGTTTCACATAAAAAACGCTTAACAGCGGTGTCCGGGAAATCGGGGATGTGTACTCAATTGGCGTCGATCGGCCGATAAATGATCAGCCCCTTTTTACCACTCAGATACGACAGCAACTCTTCATCGACAACCTGGGCCAGGGGCCGGCTTGAAGAAGCATGTCGGAGGAAGACCTTACCTGTCTGTTTAATCACAATACCGCTATGGGAGACATCAAGCCCTGGATCGGGGCTGTAGATGCCGACATAATCACCACTGTGTAACCGGTCGAGGACTGCCCGGTTAAATGCTTCAGGTGGAATAAATGTGAGCTCCCGCTTTTTAACCGGATAGCCTGGCAGATAAAGGGAGCCATCTGCCTTTTGGTTCAATTGCTTTTCGACCCGGTGAATATTCTCCCCAGCGACCAGCGCGGTTACGTCGCGCAGCTGAGCAAAATCTCCATGACCCCATTCAGAGAAAAAATGATTCCGGTTTAAGAAGTTGACGTGCCCACCCTGGTAACGGATACGACGCAGGGTCTCTTTGAAATCGTCAAAGGTAGCTGCTCTACGGAGCGCTTCTACATAGTCGAGCAGGGTAAAGCAGTCTACCCCGTCCAGCCGGAGCACAAATTCCTCTGGCATTTCGATACTGCCGATCAGGGTGTCGGCGAGATAGGCGGTGCCGAGAAAGGCTGCAGAGATGAAAGCGATCCTTTGCCCTGGTTCCGGGATACGTCCAGCTGCGTCTAGTAGCTGTTCTATTTTTGTCTGGCTCCAATCATTCCGGTTGCCATGATTCACTCCGGGCGCCGAGCAGGAGGTTAAAAAGACCGAGAGGGCACCGAAAAAAACCATTCTACGAGGGAAGAGAAAGAGGTCTTTGACTACTGTTTTTAAAGGGAAATCTGGAATATATCCTGAAAAAATATTCATTCAGAGAAGACTTTCTCTCAGTGCTTTTCTTGCCGCTCTATCCACCAGGGTAAACAGGTTGTCAACCTTGTCTTTCCCCTTCGCCTGCTGATGTCCTCGAACTTTAACAAATTGGCACTCCAACTGGTCGGTCAGGTGAAAAAACTCCTGATACAGTGCATAATTGTTGGTGCGTGTTTTTTTGTTTGTGTGACCATTATTTTTTTCCAGCTGGTCGCGGCGTGCCGCCAGGCCGATAATATTTTGCGAGTCCGTATACACAACCAGTTTGCGGGCTGATGCCTTGATATCGGTGAGTGCCCACAATAAAGTCTGTAGTTCCAGTTTGGTTGAAGAGGTTTGTTCAAAACGTCGAACTTTCACCTGTAGCTTGAGCTCATCCAATGAAAGCTCAGGTTCGAGCAGGGCGAGGTAAGCCCCATAGCCAATTTTGGACTGAGGATTAACACTTCCATCAATCAGGAGCAGCAACTCACGCATGGAGAATAACTTTTAAATCAGGTAAATGATGAGATAAAAAAAGCGCTTACGAGCGAACTTTTTTGCTGAGATCAGGCTCCCAGCGAGGTTTCGGCAAAGAGGGCCTCGTGCAGGTTGACGGTGTGATTTTTGATCCGCCGCAAGGCCACAGCCATATCGCTGAAAGTTAAAGCGGGCAGGGCGGCGCAGCTGCCATCCTTCATCCGGTCGAGGTGTGATCTACGAATCGTATCTGCCAAGTCGTTCAGCCGGCTGGCTTCATCGTAAATCTTACGGGTGCTGCTTGCATCTTCGCTGTTGAAGGCCTTACAGACCTGGGAGTAAAAAGCAAAAACCTCATGATGGAAGCCGAGCAGGTCATCCCAGCCATCCTGGCTGTAATCGAGCTCGTACTTATCGAGGCGTTTCATATACGCACAGAGAGAGGCGGCATAGTCGGCGATCGACTCAAGCTCATCGGCAGCACGGATAAAGCTGTAAGCCCTGTCTGACTGGGCGTTGCTGGCGTTTCCAGCCTGCATCAAAGTGACAGTGAAACTGGTGATTTCATGCTGAATAATATCGGTTTCATCTTCGAGAGCGGTGACTTTGCGGTAGAAACGGTCACGTCCTTTGAGGTCGCGTTGCAGAAAGCTTCCGGCATGGCGCAGCGCTTTGTGAACGCGTTTTTGCATCCGCCTGAGTTCTTCATAGACCATCGGAATGCCCATCGCCACGGGGATGGTTCCGGGGGCGCCGATATACTTGAATGACCCTTGTTCGGCCCCCAGCTTCTCTGGCACCATTCTGGTGACAAGACTAGCGAGTTGATTGAGAAAGGGCAGCATGACCAGGGTGGCGGTGACGTTGAAGAAGGTGTGTGCCATGGCAATATGGGCGGCAATGTAGGGGTAGTTCCCTTCGGCATTGACAAAGCTGGCAGCCCCCGGTACGAACCTCTCGATCATCCCGACGTACGGTGAAAAGATCGAGATGATGATGACCACTCCCAACAGGTTGAATACTGTGTGGGCCATTGCCGCGCGACGCGAGGGAACGCTTCCTCCGATAGCGGCAAACTGGGCGGTAATGGTGGTGCCGATATTTTCTCCCATAACCAGAGCGACAGCCGTGTAGAGCGGGATGGCTCCCGTTGTTGCCAGGGCAATGGTGATGCCGAGCATTGCCGAACTGCTCTGGATGATCATGGTCATCAGGCAGCCGATGGCGACGCAGCCGAGAACACTCAAAAGCGTCTGTGCATCGAGACTCAGCATAAGATTCATGAAGCCTTCGTCGCTGCGCAGCGGTTTGAAGGCACCACTCATAATTTCAAGGCCGAAAAATATCAGGCCCAATGCAACGAGAACTTTGGAACTGGCAGAAATTCTTTCGTTTTTGGAAAAGAGCATTGGAAAGATGCCAAGCGCGATCAGCAGCAGACCGTACTTGCCAACCTTGACCGCCAGTATCCAGCCGGTGATGGTTGTGCCGATGTTGGCGCCAAGAATAACACCAATTGCTTGAGTCAGTTGCATCAGTCCGGCGTTGGTCAGGCCGACAACCATGACCGTGGTGATCGATGAGGACTGCACAAAAGTGGTGACAAACAGGCCGACCAGGACCGCCAGGAAGCGGTTGGTGGTCACCGAGGATATTGCTTTGCGGATCATGCCTCCCGAGAGCATCTGCAAGCTGTCGGAGAGGTACTTCATGCCGAGGATAAAGACACCAAGGCCGCCGACGGCGGTATAGCCCATTTTGAAAGGTTCGATCATTTCGCAAGTCCTTGAGAAACAAGCTTTTATTAAATTTATTCCACGATTTAGTGCAAACTCTTGGGGCGCAATTTGTCAGTTTTTGAGAGGGCTGTCAAGGGCCGTTATTTATTGATTCTTTTCATGGCAAGATAGAGATCCTCAACCTGTTTTCTGGCCCAGGGTGTCCGGCGCAGGAATTTGAGACTGGATTTCACTGAGGGGTCATTGTTAAAGCATCTGATGTCGACCCGTTGTCCCAGCTCGTCCCAGTCATAATAATCAACCAGACTCTTCAGTATCTGCTCCAGGGTTATCCCGTGCAGAGGGTCATTGGACTGTTGTTCACTCATGGACAGGCATGATCCTTATCGTTGATAGCTATGGAGTTCGAGAGGAGTTTAGTTGCGCTGGTTGATATAAGCAAGTGGATATGGTTGGAAACTGCAGCTGGGCAACGGTCATTTTTACGTGTTAACCTGGAGAGCGT
Organism: Deltaproteobacteria bacterium; assembly: GCA_026193235.1. Taxonomy (GTDB): domain Bacteria; phylum Desulfobacterota; class Desulfuromonadia; order Desulfuromonadales; family Geopsychrobacteraceae; genus JAPHSA01. Next base: position 4,212 of record JAPHSA010000271.1, read on the forward strand.
AGTTCCGGAAAGCACCGTCGCGAATGACAGGGATAAGGCGCATATATGAACTGGCAGCTCTACATTATCCTCTGCTCTGATGATTCCCTTTACACCGGGATTACGACCGATGTTGAGCGCCGCTTTGCCCAGCACGCGGCTGGGAAGGGGGCCAAATATTTTCGCGGACGTTCAGCTTGCCGGATCGTTTATCTGGAAATGGGCCACGACCGCAGTAGCGCCAGTCGCCGTGAAGTGGACATCAAAAAGCTGCGGCCAGAAGCTAAGTGGCTGTTGATTGCTTCAGCAGGCAACCAGTTTGAAGCGTTGACCAAATCTTTGGGTCTTCGGAATTTGAGTGTTGAAAATTGACATCCAACAGAAAACGACCCCACTTTTAAAATCGGAACACACTGTTGAAACAGTGACAGTCAAAAATCCATAAGAATTATGAATATCCCATGTGTCACCCATTTAAAGGCAGCGTAGTTGTCACCTCTAACTCATTTCCTGAATATTGGGGCAGTGAGGAGGCATATTGTATTCCAAATCATTCAAAGCTCTAGCGGTAAGAAAGGTATGAATATATTCACAGTAAAACATGCTATCTCAACAGGAGGGCTTTATGCATCGAACGCAATCAATACAGAAGCTATGCAGGGCATGTGGCAAGAAAACAAA
>JAPHSA010000224.1 GCA_026193235.1 Deltaproteobacteria bacterium
GTTTTAACGTCGTCCAACTTGAACGGCTTGATGATACACTCCACTTTCTTCATCCTCTGGTTCTCCTTTCACAGGCAGCAGATATTGACAACACCTCGGCATAAAGCAGGCAGTGTGCCAAAAATACAACCAACTGTTATTATTGATATTTTAAAAATAATAGGGGTACTCATGCCTTTTTATTAGGCATTTAGTTTGTCTCTGCCTAAGTGTTATGCAAGAAAAACGAACAGAAAGCGCAAACCGCGTTGACAGTTGTTTTAAACAGGTGTTTAAATAAACAACTATCTGTACTTTCCCCGAAAGATCTCACATGACGCAAACAGATACCAAGACTCGCATCCTCGACTGTGCGGAACAGATGTTTGCCCGCGCAGGCTTTCACAGCACCTCGCTGAGAAAGCTGACGCAGCTTGCTGATGCCAATCTGGCTTCGGTGAATTATCACTTCGGTTCAAAAGAAGCACTTCTGCAAGCAGTCATAGAGCGGCGCCTATTACCGCTCAACAAAATCCGGCACAAAAAAATTGAGGAAATCATAACCCAAGCTCGGGAGCAGGAGCGCCCCCCGGCCGCTGCTGACCTCCTCCAGGCATTTGTTGTTCCGACCCTAGAATTTCGCAATTCCAGCCCCGGGGCACAGGACTTTATTGCCCTGATCGGGCGCTCCCTGAGTGAGCCGGATGAAACTGTCCGTCACTGTTTTCTCTCCCTGGCTCTCCCGATTTTTCAATTTTTATTTGAGGGTCTGCGACAGGCCCTGCCGCAGATTCCAGCAGCAATATTACTGGCACGGCTGCAATTTATTATGGGAACCATGAGCCACGTTATGTGCATGGGGAACCTCAACGCTTTCCAGAAACCCGACTTTCCGGAAGCTCTTGAGCAAAATGTTCTTATGGATCAAATGCTTAAATTTATTCAGGCCGGTCTGGAGGCACCACTATGAAATTTTTACTTTTTGCATCACTGATATTAGTCACGGCCTGCAATCCTTTAACGACATCACGAATTGCACCCCCGCCCCCGCCTGCGACCTATACGCTCGAACAATCACAACAGCTCACCCAACCGGCGGACCGTTGGTGGCGGGATTTCAACGATCCACGCCTGAACCAGCTACAGGAGCAGATGTTTGCTGGCAACCTGGACCTGCAGCAAGCCCTGTACCGCCTTGAACAGCTGGAAGCATTGCAACGCGCCAAGGGAGCGAGTCTCTGGCCCTCGCTCAATCTGAACGGGGCGGCCAACCGTTCAGGGTCTGTCAGTGCTGGTGGCGAAGCTACTGCAACAAATTCCAGTATTTCTCTTGCAGCGGGCTACGAAGTTGACCTCTGGAATAAATTGAAGGATCAGACGACAGCGGCCGAATTTCGTAAACGGGCAGGGAAAAGTGAGATTGGAACGTTGTTACTCAGTCTGAGTGCTCAACTGACTGAACAATACTTTCTTGCTGTCGAACAACGTGCACAGATAGACCTGTTGGAACGTCAGGTGAGCCACACGCAAAACCTTCTGGAGATGATGACGGAGCGTTATCGGGGCGGGCTTGCTAATGCCAGTGAGCTTTATCAGGCCCAGCGGAACCTCGCGACACTGGAAGTTCAGGTTCCGGGATATCAGACACAGCTCACACAGGCTGAGAATACAATAGCCCTGCTACTGGGGAAAACACCTGGGGCCATAGCGATCAAGCAACAGCAGTTGCCAGAGCTGAACAATGTCATAGATATCGGCCTTCCTGCCGACCTGCTTACGCGTCGGCCTGATGTGGCCGCCTCGCTGTTACAGCTGCGAACCGCCGACCTTGAGCTTGCGGCAGCGCTGGCAGACAGGCTCCCTTCCCTGAATCTTTCCGCAACCCTTGGCCGTTCAGCGAACCAATTGGCATCAGGAAATATCGATGGTACTTTCTGGAGTCTGGCCCTTGGCCTGTTTCAGCCACTTTTTGACGGTGGCCGTCTCAAGGCGGTCAGTGAACAGCAGGAAGCGGTTCGGGCCGAGCAGTTAGCCGCCACCCAGCTGAGCCTGCTGACAGCGATCAAAGAAGTTGAAACCTCTTTAGTTTCCGAGTTGAACAGTGCTGAAAAAGCGGTCCGGCTGGAACGTCAACGGATCATCAACCAGAATTTCCTTCGCGTTACCAGAGAAAACTACTTGGCAGGACTCACCAGTAGCAGCGATTGGCTCAACAGCGAAATAGCCCAATTAGTGATTCTCAGTCAGCAAATCAGCAATCAGCGCCAATGGCTCAGCCACAGAATCACCCTGGCGAGAGCCCTGGGAGGAAGCTGGATTACTGAAGAGTTGGAAAATCAACGGCAAACATTAAACACACAACCAACGGAACTGAAATAGATGAATACACAGAAGAAAAAAATGCACTTGGGATTAAAAATCATTCTGCCATTGCTGATTCTCGTTTTCGGTTTTGTTGGCTTTAACATGATGGTAAAGCAGAAAAAATCACCCCAGCGGCAACAAGCTCCCCAGCAAGGGGTTCTGGTCGATGTTATTGAGCTCCAGTCGCGCACGCACCAGATCAAGGTTTACGCAACCGGGACCGTACAGGCCGAACAGGAAATTGAACTGGTTCCCGAAATCAGCGGCAAAGTCAGCTGGATAGATCCCAAACTGGTCGGTGGTGGTTTTTTTAAAAAAGGTGAACCGCTCCTGCAGATTGAAGCGAGCGACTATCAGCTTGCCGTCGAAAAAGCCCGTGCCGACATTGCCAAAGCCGAAGTTGCTCTGGCGACAGAACAGGAGCGAGCCCGCGTGTCCATTGCCGAATGGGAACGGGCCGATATCCCTGACAAAGGACAACCCGGTCCACTGGCCACACGGGAAATCCAGTTACGTCAGGAGCAGGCCAATCTGGCTGCCGCCACAGCAAACTTGCAACTGGCTCAACTCAATCTTCAGCGCACTGAATTGACCGCGCCTTTTAACGGCCGGATTCGGCAAGAGCATGTTGATCTTGGGCAGTACCTGCGATCCGGTTCCAGCATCGGCAACTTTGCCGGAACCGACCATGCCGAAATTCATATCCCGATTCCAGCGGATGAGCTGCAGTGGCTCAAGATTCCCCGCGCTGGCGGCGCAGAAAATGGCTCGAGAGCAAAGATTTCTCTGCCAGGCCAACAGCAGACCATACCGGGTAAGGTTGTCCGTAGCCTTGGTGAAATCGATCCTGACAGCCGCATGGCAACAGTCATCGTCATGGTCAACGATCCTTATAAACTGGCCGGTGATGCCAATCTTCCTACCCTGGAGACTGGTCTATTTGTAGATATTGAATTATACGGAAATCGGTTGGACAACCTCATCAGCATCCCTCGCGATGCTTTGCGCAACAATCAGCAGGTGTGGATAGTGGATGAAACTAACCGTCTACGCCTGCGTCAAGTTGAGATTGTCCGCCGTGAAAAAGATCAGCTGCTGATCAGCCAGGGCGTTAGCGCAGGTGAAAAACTGATCACGACGACCCTTTCAGCGGCCGCTGATGGGATGCTGCTACGACCGGTCCTGTTGGAGCAGTCTTTATGAACAGTGCCGTTAAATGGATGGCCAAAAATCATGTGGCCGCCAACCTCTTGATGGTTGCCTTGATCCTCGGCGGCATCATCATGGGGCCAAGCATCAAACAGGAAATTTTCCCCGAGGTCTCCCTCGACCGGGTTTCGGTTGTCGTTGCTTATCCAGGTGCCGGGCCGGAAGAAGTCGAAGAAGGAATCATCTTCAAGATCGAGGAAAGCCTGACCGCCGTCGACGGCATCAAACAGATGAAAGCCACCGCCAACGAAGGCTCCGGTTCGGTGATTGCCGAAGTCTACGCCGATGAAGATGTCGATCAGGTTCTGCAGGATATCAAGAGTGAAATCGACCGGATCAGTACCTTCCCGGAGGATGCGGAAAAACCGATCATCAGCAAGCTGTCCAACCGTCGCGAAGTCATCTCGGTGGCCATCTACGGCGAGACTTCTGAGCAGGTTCTGCGCGAACAGGCCGAGGTAGTCCGCGACGAACTGCTTGAGCTGCCGGGCATCACCCAGGTTGACCTGAGTGGCGTTCGCCCCTTCGAAATCACCATTGAAGTGGCGGAAGAGAACCTGCGCCGCTATAACCTGACCCTTGAGCAGGTCGCAAGTCGTATCCGTGCCGCCTCCCTCGATCTGCCCGGCGGGACGATCAAGACCAGCGGCGGCGAGATTCTGCTGCGGACCAAGGAACGCCGCTATTGGGGGCCGGGCTACGCTGACATCACCATCATCAGTAAAGCTGACGGAACTCAGGTCAGGCTGGGAGACATTGCCAACGTGGTCGATGGTTTTGCTGACAGCGAAACTTACGGCAGATTCGACGGTAAACCCGCCGCCATGTTGCAGGTTTACCGGATCGGCGAACAAAAACCGACGGAGATCTCCGAGCGAGTCATCGCTTACGTCGAGCAGAAGCAGGAAAACCTACCTGCCAGTCTGCAGCTCGGCATCTGGAATGACACCACCGAAATTTTTAACAGCCGTATGAGCCTGCTGCAGAAAAACGCCATGCTCGGACTCGGGCTGGTGATCATCATTCTCGGCCTGTTCCTCGAAATCCGCCTGGCGGCCTGGGTCATGCTCGGCATACCGATCTCCTTTTTCGGAACCCTGTTTGTCATGCCCTGGCTCGGGGTTTCCATCAACATGGTTTCACTGTTCGCCTTTATTCTGGCACTTGGAATTCTGGTGGATGATGCCATCGTCGTCGGGGAAAATATTTTTGAGCACCGACAAATGGGCAAGCCCTATGCCAACGCTGCGGTCGACGGAGTTCTCGAGGTCGCGGTGCCGGTTACCTTTTCGATTTTGACCACAGTTGCCGCTTTCTTGCCGCTGATCTACGTCAGTGGGATGATGGGCAAGTTCATCAAGGTTATCCCGATTATCGTCATCACTCTGTTGCTGATGTCGCTGGTCGAATCTCTGCTGGTTCTCCCGGCGCACCTGAGCGCCGGCAAAGCACGGCCGCAAAACGGCGGCCTGCTGGGACGTATCGACCGGGTTCGGCAATTGTTTGGCAGAGGTCTGGAGCGCTTCATCAACGGACCCTATCTTAAACTGCTGAAACTCAACCTCAGTTTTCGTTATGCTTCGCTGGCGATCGGCCTTGCCGCACTGTTGTTGACCATCGGCATCGTCAAGGGGGGATTGATAAAATTCACTTTTATGCCGGAAGTTGATGGGGACAAGATTGCCGTTACCATCCAAATGAACCGCGGCGTACCGGTTGAAGAGACCGGCCGCGTGGCCGACTTCATTCTGCAAAAAGGTCTGGAGACCATCGCTGAGTATGATGCCGAACGCCCTGCCGGAGACAGTATCTTGCGCAATATCTACAGCGTTGTCGGCGGAACCGTCTCCGCGGGTGGTGGCCCGGTCGGTAGTTCCAGTTCATCAGCAACTTATATGGCTAATATCTCTATGTTTTTAGCCGAGAGTGAAGCACGCGGAATTCCGTCAACCGAAATTTCTGCAGTCTGGCGTAAAAAGGTCGGTGACATCCCCGGTCTTGATTCGCTGACCTTCAAATCGAACCTGATGCAACTTGGTGCCAATATCGATGTGCAGTTGGCGCATAAAGATTTTACCGCCCTGGAACAATCATCGGAACGCATTCGAACGGCCCTCGCTAACTATCAGGGGGTCAGTGATATTGAAGACACCTACGCCCGGGGAAAACAGGAGATCAAGCTGAAGCTGAAACCGGCAGCCCGCACTCTGGGGATCACCGAAACCGATCTGGGCCGACAGGTCCGCGCCGCCTTTTATGGTACTGAGGCGTTGCGTCTGCAGCGGGGCCGTAACGAAATCAAGGTTATGGTTCGCTACCCCGATGCCGATCGTCGTAAGCTGTGGAACTTCGAAACCATGCACATCCGCACCCCCGGTGGCAAGGAGATCCCCCTCTTTCAGGCAGCGGAAGTCATCGAAGGTTATGGGTTTTCGGAGATCAACCGTACCGACCGCAAAAGGGTGATCAACGTTTCGGCGAGCGTCACCGCTGAGCAGGCAAATGCGCAGGAAATCATCAGCGATCTGCAACAGAACCTGCTGCCGCAACTGGTGAGTGACTATCCGGGCTTGACCTGGGACATGGAAGGCGAAGAGAAAGAACGCAAAGATTCGCTGGGGAGCATGATGAGTGGCTTCAAACTGGCATTGGTCGCCATCTTCACGCTGCTGGCTATCCCTTTCCGCAGCTACAGTCAACCGCTGCTGATTATGGCGGCAATCCCCTTCGGTATGATCGGCGCCGTCCTCGGACATATTATCATGGGCTACAACTTGAGTATCCTCAGTATGTTCGGGCTGGTCGCCCTCTCCGGGGTGGTCATAAACGATTCACTGCTGCTGATCGATAAAGCCAACCGTAACCGCCGCGAAGGGATGTCGATTTACGATTCGATCGTAACTGCCGGTACCCGGCGTTTCCGACCGATTGTACTGACCTCCTTGACCACATTTTTTGGCCTGATGCCAATGATTCTGGAAACCAGCGTTCAGGCGCAATTCCTTGTCCCGATGGCAATCTCACTCGGGTTTGGTATTCTTTTCGGCACCGGAATTATCCTCCTGTTGATCCCGGCGCTCTATCTGATTCTCGAGGACATCAGACGACTGTTCGGTTTTCACGATGAGAATGTTCATCACCAACAGAAAGGGTGAAAGTCATGGATGACAAACCACAAGTTACGCAAACGCCATTCCCTGTTGATAATAGCGGAAACATGCCGTCTGCAAAAACACTCACCGGGGTTGTCTATGCCCTACAGGCAGCATCCTTTCTTTTTGGTGTCTCACTAATCGTGGCAGTTATCATCAACTACGTCAAAAAGAACGATGTCCAGGGAACCTGGCTGGAATCTCACTTCCGCTGGCAGATCAGAACATTCTGGTTCAGCCTTTTATGGTCAATTCTCGGTATTATTACTTTTGTTGCAGTGATTGGTTATTTCATTCTGGTCGCTGATCTGGTCTGGCTCATCTATAGAATCGTTAAAGGATGGCTGAGCCTTGCTGAGGGGAAAGAGATGTACAACTGAAATTTGCCAGAAGCTCCTTCGGGCCTGTCTTTGCGGTTTTCAATTCAAGTTGATTGTTTTTTCAAATGAGTCTTTATCTTTGCCAGGTAATTGCGCGTTTCTTCCGGCATGTTCTCCAAGCCCCGTCGATCGACATTCCCTTGTCCCCAGTTGTAAGCCGCCAATGCATGATCAAGGTCGCCATTGTACTTATCTAACAGTTGCTTGAGGTAACGACTCCCTCCAAGCAGGTTTTGCTGCGGGTCAAAACTGTCTTTGACCCCCAACTCCTGAGCTGTTTCCGGCATCAGCTGCATAAGCCCCTGTGCACCGACAGGTGAAACGGCCGTAGGATTAAAAGAACTTTCAGCCGCAACGACTGAACGGATCAGCTCAGGGGCCAAACTTATTCTTGCGGCAACCTGATCGATCATTTTTTCAATCCCATCCCGTCCCGGCTGGCGGGAGTCAAGTAACGAAGGCTGTTGGATTGCCACATACCTGTCAATGATTTGACTTTTTGTCAGCGCAGCAGCGGTTAGATTTTCCATCAATTTCATGACAGAAAAATGCCCCTCCAATTTCTCATCATCCTCGACAAAGAGCCCCTGCATGAGCTGGATCTGCGCCCTGGCGATAGCTTCCTCCGCTTTCTCCATTGAATTCTTCAATGATTCTTGCTGTTTAAGCCTTTCACTCAGTGCTTCTTCAAACAATTTCTGGCCAGTTTGAATGGACTTAGGAGGAGTGGCGGGTAGGGATATCTTCTGCGGCAAGATAACTTTTAGCGGATCGATACTCATAATTTCCCCGGTTGCAATTGAAAGGATAAGGTCTTTCCTGTAACCATAAGCAAAAAATGATCCGAAAATAAAATTCGTAACTGGTAACTTGCCGGAAAACGCTCTATCTTTTACCCGGAGGGTCGATCTGAAAGGGGTTCTGGGTTTGCAGTCAGCAGAAATAATATTCAAACAGATCAAGCGTCAGGTTGGCAGGGCGATCGCTGATTTCAATCTGATTGAGGACGGCGATCGGATTCTCGTCGGGGTCTCCGGCGGAAAAGACTCCTACACCCTGTTACATGTACTGGAAGCCCTGCGCCAAAGAGCTCCGATCAAATTTGAGCTGATTGCCGTCAATATTGATCCCGGCTTCCCTGGTTACGATAAAGAACGAATCGAACAGTATTTACGTGACCAGCTGTTTAACTACCACATGGAAACGACCCGCAGTTACGCGATCATTGAAGAGAAGCTCCGACCCGGTACATCCTACTGCTCTTTTTGTGCGCGCTTACGGCGGGGATTCCTCTACACCCAGGCAGAACGTCTCGATTGCAACAAAATTGCCCTGGGTCATCATCTGGATGATTTTATTGAGACCTTGCTCCTCAACCAGTTCTTCAGTGGTTCACTGGCGGCCATGAGTGCCAAGCTGCAGGCTGATAATGGTCTGCATACCCTGATCCGTCCAATGGTCTATGTTGAGGAATCTGATGTCCTTACCTTGAGTCATTTAATGAATTTCCCGATCGTCCACTGCAGCTGTCCGGTTACTGGTGAGACGGACCAGAACCGCAAAAGAATGAAGGGCTTGATCAAGGAATTAAGCAGTGAGATCCCGGATATTCGCAGCAGCCTGATAAGTGCGATGAAAAATGTTCAGCCCCGGCATCTCCTCGGCCCGCAAGTGACCTGGAAAATGAGTCAGAGACAGGATGATCAATGAGCGCCTATGACAAAAGCAGTCAATATCATACGGATTTAACTCTGGCTGGAGAGGTTCAACAATTACTCTTCCCCAAAAGTTCGCCAATTTGCAGCTGGTGTTGCATCGGCGTAAAAAATCGCATGGCCAAAGAACTTGGCGGGGATTATTTTGATTTTATCAGCATGCCTGATCGCTGCCAGAGTCTGTTGCTCGGCGATGCAACCGGACACGGGCTGCATGCCTCCCTGGTCATGTCACTGATCTATGGCTTTATCTACCGGGCTGTCAAAGGTACCTGTTCTCCATGTGATATTGCCAAAGGAATTAACAGTTTGCTGAACTCCTTTGGCCGGAGGACAAACCGTTTTGATCACCTTTTTTCCTCCACCCTGTTCTTTGCTATTGTCGACCCGGAAAGTTTGAAAATGGATTACGTCAATTGCGGTCAGGTTGCCCCGCTGATCAAGCGAGGAGATGCGATTCGCCAACTAGAATCAAGCGGCCCACCACTTGGATTTTTTGACAGCCCTGAGATGGGCTTGAAGAGTTTTCAATTTCAACCGGGAGATCGCTTATTAGTTTACACCGACGGGATTCCCGACAGAAAAAACGGAGTTGATCAACCTTTCGGTATTGACCGTATTGCAGGATTCCTGAGAAATGATACGAGTGACCATCTTGAGCTGCTGGAAAATCTGTTCCAGCAGAATGACCGCTTCAGTGCCGGACAGGAAGCTGATGACGATATGACCGCCATCGTTTTTGATTTTCATCCACCATTTGGCGCTGCGGCAGTCTAATTATCTTTATTGATGAATTTTTTGAACAGCCCCTTCGACTGGGGGGGGGCTTGCTCGCGACGCAGGTTGATCAAACGAAGTTCACGTAATGCCTCAGTACAATCCGGATTGGCCTGTACCGCCATTTCAAAGGATTTTTCCGACTGCCTTTCTTTTCCCTGAACATGATAAACATGCCCCAGGTACAGGTGTGTCAGATCAAAACTGGGATTGCTTTCACGGGAGGCCAGCAGAACTTCCAGTGCCTGATTCTGGATCCCTGGCTTTTCCGGAGCCGATTTAAACAGGGCCCAGGCAAAATGGGTCATATATTCCGGTTCTTCCGGGCTCAATTCTATGGCCCGCTGTAACAATTTAGCGGCCGCTGCATAACGCCGCACCTTCAAGAGGGCACGACCTTCCTGGTAGGCAGATTCTGCCTCGATCACCTGGTGAATATCAATCGATTTTTTCGGCCCATTGACCAGTTCATCCAGATAGTCGGCGCAGGTATCCGGGTCGCTGAGTACGGTATAAGCCTGGGTAATATACTGAAACATTTGATTGATCTTGTTGCTCATCTCGGCGGACAAACCGCTACCGAGAAAACGGTCTGGGTGATATTCCTTGGCCAACCGGTAATAAGCTCTTCGCGCCTCTGAAGGGCCACTCTGGCGACTGAGGCCCAGAGCCTCAAAATAATCAGCATCCATAATCCGGCCGTAATCATCAAGGATTTTACGGCGCAGTTTATCGTCGATAATCTGAGTTGAATCAACCCCGGGGATATCTTCAACAGCAACCTGCTCGGGGGTCGCCTGGCGTTCGATCATTTCAGAGATCAGCAGGGCGGTCAGCGCTTTCTGCACCTCACGCTTGGCCAGGGGATGCTGCTCAAGTATCTGCGCCAGAGTTTTTATCCCGCGGCAGCTTTTAAGAATTGCCGCTCCGCGTTTACTCAACTCAATATCCTGAAAACGATACAGGGGGTTGGTCGCCTGCTTTAAATAATCTTCGTTAAAGGGATACAAATAATCTTCCAAGCGCTTTGCCGACCAGTAGCGCTCGATGCCATGCATGATCAACGCCGCCGGAGTTAGTTTAATTTGGGTGACATTTTTCTTGAAGTCTTTTCCTGGAACAAATTGATAGGTTCCACTTTTCCAGGCAAAGGTTGAAAGTAACTTCTCCGTAACTTGACGGGTCAAAGCCGCGTGCAGCTCCTGAGGGGTTAATAACCCCATTTCAATCAGCACTGTGCCCTGAAGCCGACCGGTTTCCTTGCTGCGTTCGACCGATTGATCACAATCAACCTGAGTAATTACGTTTTCTTTGACCAGCATTCTCCCGAGGCATTCACTTAAAACGTTGGAGCGGGTGAAAATGGGATAACCATCTTTCAAATAAATGATCTTCTTAGCTTCACCGCTTTGCAGATGCAGCAGACCGGTGGCTTTTTTAACGTAAAGCTTATGGAGTTGTACCGGCAGAGTATAATCGGAGATATTTTGGGCTTCGCTTGCTGACTCATCTGCGTTTTTGTCGCCCTGCACAAAAACACGTTCGAGTAACTGCTGCAGGTCAATACCGGTAAACGGCTTGAACAAAAAGTCGTCCGCACCGTATTCATTTTTGGCCTCGGCAATCTGTTTCGGGCTGTGTAATGTTGCTGTCACCATGACGACGGGGAGATTGCGGGTTTTGTCATGCTTGCGCAGTGCACGACAGATGTTCGGGCCGGAAATTTCCGGCATGTTTATATCGATAAGAGCCAGATGGAAATCTTCCGTCAAAAGCTTGCGCAATCCCTCTGCGCCACGATAGGTCGTTTCCACGTTGAAACCTGCAGCAGAGAGCGCCTGCTGAAGAAAGTCCCTTAAATCGCGGTCATCATCGATAATTAATATGTTTTTGCGCATAATCTGTGTGTCCCTCCACCGCTAGGCGGCGTCCTGCGGATTGAGATATTTCTCCAGTAAGCTTCTGATTTTCCCCGTCACCTGGCGATATTCTTCAAGAAATTCATGCTCTGGCTTTACTCCTGAGCCACCATATCCGAGACTGCGAGCAATTTTTCTAAACCCTTTATCAAAGGATGAAAATTCATTGATTGACTGGTCATGCAGTAAGCGCAGTTTATTTTCCAGACGGCGTAAATACTTATATCCATTTATAAGCTGTTCAGCGTCGTCCTGACATAACAGTTTTTGTTTAACCATGCATTCTAACAGATCAACGGTATTTTGTATTCTCAATGATTTAATATTACCGGCATGTAATAGCTGTAGATATTGCGTTATAAATTCAACATCAACCATGCCCCCCCGACCAGTTTTTATATTGATAAGGTCTTTATTCTCTCGGGCGATCTCCTGTTCCATCCGCTGACGCAGGCGGTAAATTTCACTCTGCAAATCAGCAGGAACCGGCCGCCCAAAGGTTAACTCTGAAATGATCTGTTGGATTTCCTTGGCAAATTCAGGCGGGCCACAAACAACCCTGGCCTTGGTCATGGCCTGGCGTTCCCAGGGCTGGGCAGAGTCCTGATGATAACGCCTGAAAGCTTCCAGACTGGTCACCAATGGCCCTTGATTCCCCGAAGGACGGAGCCGGGTATCAATCTGATAGACATAACCTTCACGTGTTACCAGGGTCAGAATTGTGATAATTCGCTGTGCAAGTTTGGCAAAGTATTCATGGTTACTCAGCTGACGGAAGCGCTGCATATCAGTTTCTGCAAGCGGCTCAGTATTCCCTTCGCTGGCATAAATAAAAATAATGTCGAGATCCGAATGGTAATTTAACTCAAGCCCCCCCAGCTTACCCATGCCAACGATAGCGAAGGCAGTTTCAACCTGCTTGTCAGAAAAGGGGTCGTCCGCAGAAAAAGCGCCGCCAAAGCGCACCGCCAATTCCTGGCGGGCCATCGTACAAGCTTCCCCCAGGCAGACTTCAGCCAGCCACGAAAGTTGCTGCGCCCCGGCCCCCTGACGCATCTGCCCGTGCAGATCATTCAGCGCAATCCGCAGAAATTCTTCGTTGCGGAAACGTCTTAAGCTATCCAGCTTGACTTCATAATCTTCGGCCAGAGCTATCTGTCCAGAGAGTTCAGCTCGCAACTGCTGACGCTCTTTCGCCTCAACGGCATATGAACGGGACACCATCGTATCAAGCAATTCAGGACGCTGAACAAAAATTCGTGAAAGCAGCTGGCTGGAGCCAAAAAGAGTGATCAGTAGTTTGACGATAGCCGGGTTCTCAACCAATAAAGAGAAGTAGGAACTGCGCGCGCGAATACCGCGCAGGAAAGCTTCAAGATTGTTCAATGCCTGATCAGGATTGGGCGAATCGAGCAGTTCAGTCATCAGCTGGGGAGCCAGCTTTTCGAGGCAGCGCCGCCCCCGCCGCGTTAGGCGTTTATGCGGATCACCGCCCCGGAGCAGCAATAGGCTGTCATAAGCGGCATCCGGGTTGGTGAAGCCCTTTTCCTCCAACAGGTCCTTAACCAGATCAGGCTCTGATTCGGGATCAAAAATAAACACAACATCGGGGCGAAGATCCTGTTCTGACTCATCCTCAGTATGGAACAGATCTTTAAAGATGCTACTGACGCTCTGACGATGTTGTTCGAGCGCGGCGGTGAAGTCATCAGCGCACGCGTAACCAGAGCGCCGGGCCAGCACCTGTAAACCATGTTCGTCCTGAGGAAGAGAATGGGTCTGCTGCTCCTGAATAATCTGAATATGATGTTCCACCTGACGGAGAAAGCGGTAGGCTTCACTGAGTAATTGCCGATCTTCGGCGGTCACCAGGCCATCTTCTTCCAGCAGCCGCAGCATCCTCAAAGAATTGCGCTCTTGAAGCTGGGGCTTTTTACCCGCATTAACCAGTTGCTGTGCCTGGATAAAGAATTCAATTTCGCGAATTCCACCGCGGCCCAGTTTCAGGTTTCGTTCCCCCTCCTGTTCTCGATCGAGGCTGGCATTGATCTTCTGCTTCATGATTTTGATATCTTCAATCATGCCAAAATCGAGATAACGCCGATAAACAAATGGTTTGAGCCGCTCAAGTAATTCATCCCCAAGAGTCAGCGCTCCGGCCACCGGCCGCGCCTTAATCAATGCGGCCCGCTCCCAACTTTGCCCCCAGGCTTCATAGTAAGCTTCA
>JAPHSA010000220.1 GCA_026193235.1 Deltaproteobacteria bacterium
ATGTTTAGCAGTTGTGGCAAGAGCTCGGCTTAATCAACGGTCATCTGCATTTATATTTGTAAAAGTCCTGTCAAATTGAGGTTTGCATATGTCCTTAAGAATTTTGCTGTGCGAGAATGCCGAATGAGTACTTTGCTCGCCTCAGTACCGCTGCTGTCTTTGATCTGTCCAGTGCTTTGAGAAGTGACAACTTTCAAAAGTTCAGATCAGCTTTTCATACCACCTAAAAAATATGGAAGCACCCTGATGTTTGCGACTTTTTTAAAACTCGCTAGACTATCATTGTGAGTATAGTCCTGGATCATAGACGGTTTTTATTGGAGTAGTGATGGCTGGGCAAGAAACAATCGATATCCTCTTAGCAATCAGCAATAATATTTTGCGTGAAGGTTTACACAGAATTCTTCTGGAGGCGCGCTTTCCGGTGCGGATTTTCTCCCCCGATGCTGGGCATCCTGCCCCCGACCTGATCCTCTTCGACATCAATCAGCCAATTCGAAAACTCCGTACGCTTTATCCGCAGGCAAAACCGGTTCTGCTGGATACCGGCATTGATATGAACAACATAAATTTTCTCTTGATGTGCCATCAGGTGCGTGGGGTCATTGCCCCGGATGAGAGTATTCAGATGTTTCACAAAGCTCTGCGCATCATTTATGAAGGTGACATCTGGATTGATCAAAGTCATTTAAAAGCGCTGTTGAAAGGGGCAGAAGCCATGACCCAAAGTGGGGAGCTTAAAGGTTTGAGCCTGCAGGATAACAGGATTATCTGCATGATCTCCGCAGGGAAGAAAAACCAGGAAATCGCTGAAAATCTCTGTCTCAGTGAGCATACGATTAAATCTCATGTCAGCCGAATCTATAAGCGATTGCATGTCAAAAACCGTGCACAACTGGTCAGCCTCGCTCAGAGTAGCATCCTTTGTGAGATGAACGAGGCGGAATAAATTTTTCTGGATTGTTCCCGCTTAACTGAATATTCAGCCCACTTGCTTCCTCCGGACTTGAGCTTGGTGTTGCATCTTGATGACCTGCTTGGCTATTTGCGCTACTTCGGTATCTTGATGAATGATCATGCTGTTTTTCAGCTCCTGTTCGCACAAAGGGTCTTCTTGACCACGCTGATAATCTAGGATCTCTTCGCCTGCTTCCGAAACGGACTTGGCTTGTTTCGACCGGAGTTTAAGTCTGCGCCGTAACTCATCTTCGGCGAGATGAAAGTCGAGAATAAGTAGCGGAACCTGATGATCTTGAGCAAGCCGGCTGACCTGCTCCCGTGCCGTTTTTTTTATAAAGGTCGCATCGATGATGACGGTTATCCCGGCTTTCAGGAGGGTATCGGCCAGATGACAGAGCCTGTTATAGGTTTTCAGCCCGGATGATATGCTGTAAATGCCGCCGGCGATGGGGGAATGGCTGTTTTCGTTTGCAGCGATCTGATAGAGGCGTTTGCGTTCGACATCAGAATGCAGGCAGACGGCATCACAGAGCGGGGCCAGTTGCGTCGCAAAGCTGGTTTTCCCTGAGCCGGAGAATCCATGGGTTATCATCAGCAGTGGCTTCCTTAATGCAATATAACTGCTGGCAAGTCTCAGGTAGCTGGATACCAATTTCAGATCGGCGCTGCGTTCTGTTCTGCTCATTCCAGGCTGGGAAAGGCGCAGGCAGAGCACCTTGGCGCGAACAAGCGCCCGGTAAACTTTGTAAAAGTTGAGCAGAAGCGTTCCCGAATAATCGCCCGTTTTTTCAAGATAGCGATTCAGAAACTGCCCTGCAAACTGTCGATGCCCGTGATCATCGAGATCCATAATCAGAAAGGCAATGTCGTTCATCGTATCGATCCAGCGCAGATTCTCGTTGAATTCGATACAGTCAAAAAGAACCGGCTCGTCATGAAACCAGGCCATATTGCCCAGGTGGATATCGCCGTGACATTCGCGGATAAATCCTCCGGCGTGGCGGTTCCGAAAGAGCTCTGCCAGCTGTGCGTGGGCTTCCCGGCTCCAGCTTTCCAACAGGTCAACCTGACGCAGCATTTCAGCGGCGCTCAGGAACGCTCTGATCTGGCTAAAATTTTGTAAAATGGGCGCAATGATTGCCTGCGGTGCGCCAAAAGATTGCTGCGCTCCCGCCCGGGCAGCCTGCTGGTGAGCCTCAGCGATAGTCTCAGCGAACTTTTCCAGGTGAGCTGCCGTCAGCTGTTCGGCCGCCAACATCCGGTCCAGTTGTTGCTCCTGCGGAAAACGTTTCATTTTTACCGCATGCTCCAGTACCGGGGTGGCATTCAGTTCGGGCTCCTCGGGGGTACCACCGATGGTGACGACAGCCAGGTAAAGTTGTGGTGCAAAGCGCAGATTCAGGCGCAGTTCCTCGCGGCAGAAATGCTGGCGCTTTGCGCGTGTAGAAAAATCGAGAAAGCCGAAATCAACGGGCTTTTTCAGTTTATAAGCAAAATCTCCCGCCAGAAATATCCAGGATATATGCGTTTCTACAAGCTCAACCTGCGTTACCGGATGGTCGTAAAAAGCTGGGTTGAGCAACTTTTTGAGATTGAGCCTAGAGGAATCAACGTCCTTGGTGTCCATGGCTATCGCTTTATCTGAATGAGAAATGACTCTGTCTAATCATTGTAGTCCATGAAAAGAGGCAGGCAAGGTTACGGACAGGCTATTTTTTGTTCACTTCCGTCATCAAACTTTTGGCTGACGATAAAGAGTCTTTCGTTGCATTGTATATTCCTCTGCTTGCTGGATACTTAAAGCAGATGACAGGGTAGGAGCTCGCACCCTTGAGCCAGACCGGGCCACTTATCCTGACGGACTGGAGACGGGAAGTTCGTAATCGGGGAGGGCGCCCACATAACAGAGGAGGACGACGATGAATACGACCGTGACCGTAAACTATGACTCTCTCAATTCCATAAAAAACGCAGTCGATGATCTGCTGGGAGTCGGCATACCGCAAGAGAAGTTTTATGTCATCAAAAGCGCAAAGCAGATTAAAGTAATTACGCCGAAAGCCAGTGAACCGGAGATCCTGGAATTGTTAAACAGACATAACCCAGTCTGAATTTTTTACGGGTTATGAACAACATCATCCTCTTTGCAGGGACTCCCATTGACAATGGGAACGGCGTTCAGAGGTTGCTGTTCTGTTAGTGGCGGGTTTAGCGCTTCAAAGGGGTTGGTGTTGGGTCGGCGAGAAAACGGACTGCTGGGCAGGGGTCTAATGATTTTCTAGATCCTGCAGGATTCGTTCGTCGTTGGGGAAGTGCCCGGTCATTCGTTTGGAAAAAAACAGATCACCATCGACAGTAATTTCATAAGCTCCACCGCGGGATTCGATCAATTCCACCTCGGCAGAAAACCTCTCTTTTAACTGAGTCGCCAGACTGGCGGCCAGATCGCTGTAATCTCATTGCATGCAGTATTCGATGGTGACTTTCATTCTGATTGTCCTTGAGAGTCGCAGGGCAAATTATGAGATCAATGCCTGTGGCTGCGCGTGATTGAGCGCATGGTGACAAATTCTTCGGCACTGGTCGGGTGAATGCCGATCGTTTGATCAAAAATGCTCTTGGTCGCTCCTGCTTTTAAGGCGACAGCAATCCCCTGGATGGTTTCTGCAGCCCCTTCACCGGCCATATGGGCACCGATCACCCGATCCGTTTGACCATCCACCAGCAATTTCATAAAAATACGCTCCTGACTTCCGGTCAATGCATGTTTCAGGGCACGAAACTCGGTGGTAAAAACATTTACATGGGGATATTCTTCGCTGGCTTGCTCTTCCGTTAAACCAATGCAGGCCAATGCTGGAAGACTGAAAACTGCGGTTGGAATCAGCTTGTAATCAAGTCGAGAGGTTGTCCCCTCATAGAGGTTTTTGACCAGAGTCATGGCCTCTGCTAAAGCAACCGGAGTCAGTTGCATCCGGTCAATAACATCGCCCAGGGCGTAAATTGAAGGAACGCTGGTCTGGTAACAGTCATCCACTGAGATCGCGCTCTGGGAATTGATTTCGACCCCGAGACTCTCGAGCCCGAGATCTGTACAATTTGGCCGCCGGCCGGTGGCGGCCAGAATAAGATCTGTTGTGACTGTCGACCCGTCTGTTAACTGCGCCATATATTGCCCCTCTGGGGTTTTATCAACCTGTTTGAGGTTGGTTGTGAACCGCAGGTCGATGCCTTCCAGCCGCATTCTAGCAGCAATGAATTGTCTGATTTCAACATCAAAACCGCGTAAAAACAGCTCGCCCCGATAG
>JAPHSA010000187.1 GCA_026193235.1 Deltaproteobacteria bacterium
TAGACCTGTTTTCTTACGATAGCGGCACAGGTAGATCGGTTGGCCGAGATCGAGAAAGCGGCGCATATATTTGGAAATCGGGTAATCACCGAGTTCATGGGTGTACCCGGCTGTGGCAAGATTTTCAAAGCGTTCATCATGGCTGAGGAGTTCACCGACTGCTTCACCGTAGTCGGCAAAGTCGGTACTGAAATTCAGCTCACCGCCATCTTCAAGGCAGAAGAGGGCGAGATTTGTGAATTCATGGTTCATCAGCCGCCGTTTACGGTGACGTTTTTTCGGCCAGGGATCCGGGCAGTTGATATAAATTGCCTGTAAACTGTCCTGACCCAGATAGTGATGCATCAGGTAGCGGGCTTCGATGCGCATCATCAGAATATTGGGCAGGTTCGAATCCTCAATCCGTGTGCAGGTTTGTCGACACCCCTGATTAAAGATATCAATGGCAATATGGTTACGCTCCGGATGGCGGGCGGCAATCTGGACAATAAAATCACCAATGCCGCAGCCGATTTCCAGGGCAAGCGGATGGTCATTCCCGAACAGCTTGGCAAAACTTCCAGCTTTTTTCAGTTGGGCTTCGGGGATAAAGACGGGTGAATTGATCAGAGTCATTCTTTGGGGCATATGGCTTTCTTTTCAGCGGAGATTGTAGAGATATTGACTGATCAACTCCAGGTCCTCTTGTGCAAGGGAACTGTAGCTCGGCATGAAGCCCTTGGTGCGGGTATCTGTGTGTGCCGTGAGCTGTGAGTTGATTTGATCAGCGGTTAAGCGGCTGCCGACCTGGGTGAGGTCGGGGGCCAGGGAACCACCATCCTCTTGAATCCTATGGCAACCTTTACAGCCCAGCGCATGGATCAAGGTGAGAGCCGGGTCAGGCGGGTTACTTTTATCAGCGGCAATGCTTACCACCGGGGCCGCAGCAAAAAAACATAAGCTGAGTAAGAGAAGGCAATTTTTCTTCATCTGTTCTGTCAGGCTTTCTAAAAAATTTTCGCAACTTTACCTTGTGTTTCAGCTGATTGCAATCGCTTCCGGGAAAGAATTTCATGGCGGCAAAAGGGTTGCAATCAGTCAGGGCGAAGATTAAGCTGAACCGGTTTGAGATAATTCAGCATCAGTCAATAACAACGGGTTCATAGCGAGGAATAAGTTCAATGGCTATAGCGATGTCAAAACGGGCGCAGCAGATCAAGCCTTTCCTGGCCATGGAATTGATGGAACGCGCTAAGGTGCTGGAGGCGGAAGGCCGCGAGGTGATCTACCTCTGCCTCGGTGAGCCCGATTTCCCGACCCCTGCCGCTATCTTATCGGCCACCGGTCAGGCCCTGGCAGAAGGGGCCACTTCTTATACCCATTCTCTTGGTCTATTGGAATTACGTCGGGAAATTTGCCGTCATTATCTGGAGCATTACGCCGTTGAGATTGTCCCTGAGCAGGTGATGGTCTCCTCCGGAACCAGCCCGTTGATGCTGTTATTGTTTTCAGCGTTGCTGGATGACGGTGATGAAGTGATTCTGCCTGATCCCGGCTATGCCTGTTATCCGGGCTTCGTTCAATTTTCGGGGGGCGTTCCGGTGATGTTGAGAACCGCTGCCGCTGATGGTTTTCAGCCGCAACCCGAGCAGGTACACCAGCTGATAACGGAAAAGACTCGGGGCCTGCTGATCAATTCCCCTTCCAATCCGGCAGGATCGGTCCTCTCCGGGGCCGAGATGCAGGCTTTAACCGAATTGTCCATACCGATCATTTCTGATGAGATTTATCACGGGCTCACTTACGAGGGTGATGAACGCTGTATTCTGGAATTTACCGAGAATGCCTTTGTCCTCGGTGGATTTTCCAAGGCTTACGCAATGACCGGCTGGCGGCTGGGATACCTGATTGCGCCATTGTCCTGTATGCGTACCCTGCAGACACTGCATCAGAATTTTATGATCTGTGCTAACCATTTTGTTCAGCGTGCAGGGATAGTTGCTTTACGGCAATGCAGTGAAGATGTCGCTGAAATGCGCGCGGCTTATGATAAACGCCGAATCGAACTGGTTGCCCGTTTGCGCAACCTGGGGTTCGGGGTTCACTTTGAACCAAAGGGGGCTTTTTACGTTCTTGCCGATGCCCGTCATATCGATAGCAATTCACAAAGACTGGCCCTTGATATCCTCGAAAAAACAGGAGTTGCAGTGACTCCGGGGATTGATTTCGGGGAAGGAGCGGAAGGGTTCCTGCGTTTTTCCTACACCCGTCCATTGGCAGAGATTGTCACCGCACTGGAGCGGATAAAACTGTATCTGCGCCAGCGAAAGAGTTGAATCAGCTCATTCGAGCTTGCTGGATTATTGCCTGAGGAGATTTTTATGCTCATCGTTATGCATCACCATGCCACCCAGGAACAGATTGACCAGGTTATTGCCGCGGTTGTGGCGATGGGGCTGCTCGCAGAATCGATTCCGGGCAGTTTGCGTACCGCCATTGGCGTACTTGGTAATCAGGGCTATGTTGATGACTCAACAATCCGTACTTTGCCGGGAGTGCGTGAAACCATCCATGTCAGTAAGCCTTATAAAATGGCTTCGCGAGACTTTCACCCCGTAGCTTCTGTGATCGACGTCTCCGGTGTGAAGTTTGGTGATGGCCAGAGGCCGGTTATTATTGCCGGACCCTGTTCGATCGAGAACGAAGAACAAATGATGGTTGCGGCTGAGCAGGTTAAAGCTGGTGGCGGGCAAATGTTACGCGGTGGGGCATTTAAACCACGTACCGGTCCGCATTCCTTTCAGGGGCTTGGTGTCGATGGGTTGAAATACCTTCAGCAGGCAGGAAAAGCCAGTAACTTACCGGTTGTCACCGAAGTGATGCGCATCGAGCAGCTTGACGCCGTGTGCCAACATGCGGACATGTTGCAGATTGGTGCCCGCAATATGCAGAACTTTGACCTGCTCAAGGAAGTTGGCAGACTCAAGCATCCAGTTCTCCTCAAACGCGGCATGAGCGCAACCATTGAGGAGTTCCTCGCCGCGGCAGAATACATTCTGGCTGAGGGGAATGGCAATGTTGTTCTCTGTGAACGGGGAATCCGGACCTTTGAAAAGGCGACCCGCAACACTCTGGATCTCTCGGTGGTTCCGCTGGTCAGAGAAATGAGCCATCTGCCAATTATTGTTGATCCCAGTCATGCCACCGGTAAGCGCGCGCTGGTTCCGATCATGACCAAAGCGGCTCTGGTGGCCGGCGCCCACGGCGTGATGATGGAAGTCCACCCCAATCCGGCAAAAGCGCTTTGTGACGGCGCTCAGAGTCTGTCAGGTGAAAGCTTTGCTGAACTAATGAAAGAATTAACCCTTCTTTACGACTTCCTTGGTTATAAAGACTGATATGAAACCTTCGAATCCTCCA
>JAPHSA010000148.1 GCA_026193235.1 Deltaproteobacteria bacterium
AGAGGATGCCCGCCATCAACCAGCTGTTTGATGGCGACATTGCCATCAAACATGTTAACGGCGCCTGCTTCAGGGTAGAACAGGCGGCTGAAGAACAAGCCCGCGCTGACAGCTTTGAAATCAGCCCTACGGCGCCGTTATTTGGCACAAAAGTGATGCTTGCTGAAGGACAGCCAGGCATGAATGAAGTAACCCAGCTCAACGCCAACGGTTTCACTCTGGAAAGTTGGCAGTTGGGTCAGGGATTGACCATGCCGGGAGAGCGTCGTGCCCTGCGCGTTCCGCTCACTGAGGTAAGAATAGTTGCGGTGGGCGAGCATTTTTTAACACTCAGTTTCGCATTACCAAAAGGTAGCTATGCTACCAGTGTTTTGAGGGAAATCATCAAATAAGGTCCCTTTTATCAATAAGGAAATTGACAATAATAAAACAGCATTCTATAATTTTAAAAACACTGATGAAAGCGACATGAACCGTCCCTATAATGCTTGACAGTTACTGATCCTAAAGCTAAAGTGGTAAGTTATATATATAAAAAAAATCCAAGAAGGGTATCAAGGCCATGGTCAAAAAAGACAAGTCGGAATATATTATACAGGCAGTTTCCCATGCTCTCGACCTGCTTGAGCAGTTTCATGATGACGTTGATGAACTGGGCGTTACCGAACTCAGCAAGCGGCTGAAGCTTCACAAAAACAACGTTTTTCGTCTGCTCGCCACGCTGGAATCACGCGGTTATATCGAGCAAAATAAAGCAACGGAAAACTACCGCCTTGGCCTCAAGGCGCTTGAACTTGGTCAGACTTTCATTAAACAGATGGGCCTCCTGCGTCAGGCGAAACCAATTCTTGAGAAAATTGTCGAAGAAAGCAACGAAACCTCCTACGTCTCCATCTACAAGGAAGATCACGTTGTCTATCTGGATGTTGTCGAAACCAACCTCACGGTCAGGGTTGTCTCCCGGGTCGGGTCTCGACTACCGGCATACTGCACCGCATCCGGCAAAGTCCACATGGCGCATATGAGTGATGAGGAAGTGGATGAACTGCTGGAAAAAATAAACTTTGTTCAGCACACACCGACAACGATCGTCAACTCTGACGCAATGCGGGCAGAGCTGATCAAAGTGCGCGAACAGGGCTATGCCTTTGACGATGAAGAGCTGGACCTTGGCGTACGCTGCATAGCTGCGCCAATCAGGGACTACACCCGGCGGATTGTAGGTGCTATCAGCATTTCCGGACCAACCATGCGGATCAGCAACGCCCGGACAGAAAGTGAATTAGTGCCGCTGGCTCTCAAGGCCGCTGATGAATTATCGACGCGGCTCGGTTATCCTAAATAAAAACGCAACTTGCTTTTCTTTTAAAGGCTCCTCACTGAGGGGCCTTTTTTGTTCGAGGACAGTATTGACCGATGCACTGGTTTGATCAGGAGACAAATCTGGCCATTCAAGAAGGGGTCAGCCACCCGCAGAATTATCCCTTTTTCCTGCAGCCGGATAATCCTGGCAACCATGCGGCGTTACTCATTCATGGATTCGGCTCCAGCCCAAGAGAGCTGTTCCCTTTAGCCGCAAAGTTGCTTGAGCAAGGGTTCAGGGTGTATGGAGTGCGCCTGCCAGGGCATGGGACCTCGCCTGAGGACCTGGCGCAACGTCAAGCTGAGGAATGGCTGGCTAAGGTTGAGCAGGGATACTTAAATCTTAAAACCATGAGCGAGAAAGTCAGCGTCGTTGGTCTCAGCACCGGGGCTCTTCTCGCGCTAAAACTGGCTTTGCATCAGCCACTGGAGAAATTGGTTTTACTGTCACCCTTTTTAAAGCTGCAACACTTTCTTGCCCCGGTTGCCGGACTGCTGAGCTTTATTATTCCCTACCAGGAAAAAGAAATCTCTGAACCTGAACGACCCTTCTATTATCAGCGCCGGCCATTGAAAGGGATTGCCCAGATTAATCGCCTGCGTCGCCAGGTTCGTGAGCAGCTACCTCAGGTTACGGCAGCAACTCTGGTTCTGGCATCTCTAGGGGACGAGACTATTGCGCGGGGAACAGCAGAAGAACTTTTTTCCAGACTGGGGAGCCAAGTAAAACAATTTCACAGCTATGGGCTGAATGTCCCCCATGTTTTGACCAGTGAGGAAAATCCAGAACTGCAGGACGTTCTCAAGCGCTGTTCAGATTTCCTGACCGAGGATGATGAATAGAACCTGGTAAAACGGAAGCAGCTTTATTCTTCCACCAGCTGTTGCCACAAAGCGTCAATCTGCAGACAAGTTTCTTCGAGCGAGCCTGAATTATCCACAATAAAATCGGCGCGCTTGATTTTCTCCTGCTGATCCATTTGCGCAGCCATCCGAGCCTGTGCCGTTGCCTCATCAAAACCGTTGCGCGCCATTAAGCGCTTCAGTTGTTCTTCTGCCGCAATCTTGACCACCAGAATCTTATCGACACGACCTTCCGCCCCAGCTTCAAATAACAAGGGGGCTTCATAAACAATAAGAGGAATATCGGCTCTCTGCCTGAGCTCCTGAAGCCGCTCGACCGCCAGTTCGGCAATGGCCGGGTGAACGATGGCATTCAAGTGCTGCCGCGCTTCAGCATCGGTGAAGATGATTTCACCTAACCGCTCACGATCGAGGCGGCCATCAGCTTTCAGGATTTGATCACCGAAGGTCTCCGCCAGCGCCCCCAGGGTAGCGCTCTCAGGCGCAACCACCTCACGGGCCAGCTGATCAGCATCAACGACAACAGCACCCCGGAGCTCAAATTCTTTAGCGACAGTGCTTTTGCCTGAGGCAATATTTCCGGTAACACCTAGAATCAAAATTGTTCCCTTCCGTAAACAGGTTGATTTCATTTGTCGTTTAACATAATCATGTGGTTTGAACAATGAAATCCACCCTTTTCAATAACCAGAGACCGACAGCTCAAAGCCAACACTGTGCCTGAACCTACTGCATTCAATTATAATTTCAACCGCTGTAAGCTCTGCGGGCAACCGACAGCGAACCCGACATACGCCCTGAAGGGCAGTATGATTTTTTGCTGTGCCCGTTGTGACTTTCACTTTCTCAGCCATTTGGATGACGTCAGGGCGCTTTCTGAAAAAACTGCGCAGCTCACCGAGCAATCCCGCCGTTATATCGAAACCCGCGCGAACGAAAGTGCTCAACTGCACCCCAGCCGCCGGGAGTTAATCCACCAGATCACCGCCACAAAGTCTCTTAAATTGCTGGACATTGGAGCCGGGCTGGGCCAGTTCCAACTCTTACTCAATGAGCTAGGATTTGAAACTGAGGGGATTGAACCGAGTAGATTACGCAGGCAATACGCCCAGGAAAAATACTCACTCCAACTTTCAGGAGAGCTGGCAGAGAGCCCCTATTGGCAGGAAAACTACGCTGATTATTTTGATATAATCACGCTTTGGGATGTTATAGAGCATGTGAATTTCCCGCGGGAAACGCTGGAGAGCGCTGTTAAACTGCTTAAACCGGGAGGGCTTATACTGCTCGACACGCCAGCGCGAGAAGTTTTAGCTTACCAAATCAGCCAGACGGTCTTTCGTTTCAGTCGCGGGAATTTCAGCTTGTTTTTACCCAGCTTTTATTCATCGGCCCCTTTTGGCCACAAGCAGATTTTCACCCACGCGCAACTTACCGGATTATTTCAGGACCTTGGTTTGACAACAGTCTATAGCGCACAGTCTTATGGGAATAATCCGCACCGGGGTAATAAAATTATTCTTGCCGGGCAAAAAGAGCGTTGACACCCAGCTTTAAGCCATCAGCTGCCCGCCATTGACCTCAATGATCTGACCGGTCACATAGCCACTCAAACTCTCAGCAGCAAGATAAAGTGCAGTGCCGGCACAATCCTCGGCGGTTCCCAAGCGTTGCAAAGGGATTGAGCTGCGAGTGTTTTCCAGTTTTTCCCGGGTTGAAAACTGCTCATGAAAAGCCGTATCGATAGTTCCTGGAGAAATAGCGTTGACACGAATATTCTGCTCCGCCAGCTCTTTGGCTAAAGACCGGGTCAAGGTGCTGACAAAAGCCTTGGATGCACTATAGATTGAAGACCCCGGGCTGCCGCCAGTCCGGGCTGAAATTGAGCTGACATTGATGATACAGCCGCCGCCCTGCGCAATAAACCCCGGCAAGATAGTTTGACAAGCGATCACCACTGAGCGAGCATTGAGATTAAAAACCTGATTGATGAAATCATCGTCCAATTCCTCCAACCGCCGTCTGGCCACCATGCTTCCTGCATTATTGACAAGAATATCCAGTCGTCCAAAATGTTTGATGGTTTTTTCTATCGCTTCTTTGACCGCCGGGCGCGAACTCAAGTCAGCCTGCAGAGAAAAGGCATCCCCTTCCCCAGCTTTAATTTTGCCAACACACTCTGAGACTATCTGAGAATCACTACAGTGATAATGGATTCCAACTTTTGCACCATAGCAACCAAACGCTTCTGCGATAGCAGCACCGATCCCGCTGCCGCCCCCGGTGACTAAAACAACTTTCCCAGAAAGATCGTTCCCCAATAGATCTATCTGCTTCTCGGTCATAAAACCTCGCTTTTTCATTTTTTCTCTTCCAAAACTCTGGATATCGCTTTTTTCCAGCCACGCAGCAGATAATCCCTTTCTGTTAAGCTGAGAGCCGGAGTGAATAAGGCATCCCTCTTCCAATGGTTTCGGATATCATCAAGAGACGTATACAAACCAAGTTGCACTCCTGCCAGATAGGCAGCACCTAATGCTGTGGTTTCTGTCACTTCTGGACGTTCAACTGGAACGTTCAGCAAATTGGCTAGAAACTGTAAAAACCAGTTATTTGCAACCATCCCCCCGTCAACCCGCAAGGCTTTTGATGCTGTTCCACTGTCCTTCTGCATCGCTTCCATCAGATCATATGTTTGATAGCCAACTGATTCCAGAGTTGCCCGGGCAATTTCAGCAATTCCAGTATCGCGAGTTAATCCAAAAATTGCCCCGCGGGCAAGGGGATCCCAATGGGGAGCTCCCAACCCGGTAAAAGCAGGAACCATATAAACACCACGGTTGGAATCAAGAGAGCCCGCCAGCCCCTCTACCTCTGCCGCCGTATTGACCAGCTTAATGCCATCACGCAGCCACTGGATCGCAGCCCCAGCAACAAAGATCGATCCTTCAATGGCGTAGGACGTCTCACCTTTGATACGATAAGCGATTGTCGTCAGTAAACGATTCGTCGATTGATACGCTTGTTGACCCGTATTGAGCAAAACAAAGCAACCAGTTCCGTATGTACTTTTTATCATCCCGGGATCGAGGCAGGCCTGACCGATCGCCGCTGCCTGCTGATCACCCGCAATACCGCCGATCGGGAAGCGTTTCCCAAACAAGCTCTTCTCCGTCAGGCCGTAATCAGCCGCACAGTCACGCACATCTGGTAAAATAACCGCAGGGATGTCAAAAAGCTCAAGCAGATCACTATCCCACTGCCCTGTATGAATGTTGTAAAGCATAGTTCGCGAAGCATTGGTCGCGTCAGTAGCATGAACTGCGCCACCGGTTAACCGCCAAAGGAGAAAAGTGTCGATCGTCCCGAAAGCGAGCAGTCCTGCTTCTGCTCTCGCTCTGGCACCATCAACATGATCAAGGATCCAGCGAAGTTTTGTCGCCGAAAAGTAAGGGTCAAGCAACAGACCAGTACGTTCACTGACCAGCTCTTCGCACCCCTCTTTTTTAAGTTGATCACATAAATCGGTCGTCCGGCGATCTTGCCAGACAATAGCGTTAAATAGGGGCTTTCCTGTTTGACGATCCCAGACAAGCGTCGTTTCGCGCTGGTTCGTGATACCAATGCCGATAACATCCAAACCTTTATCATAGGCTTGCCCCAGAGCTTCACGACAGACCTCAACAACCGAGACCCAGATCTCTTCTGGATCATGTTCAACCCACCCATCGCGGGGATAGTGTTGCTTAAATTCCTGCTGTGCCATGGCAACACAATTCCCCACTGCTGAAAAAATCATCGCCCTAGAGCTGGTTGTCCCCTGATCGATTGCAAGAATATGCTGCTCACTCATAACCCGCTCCTCTCAACATCTAACTATCTATTTTAACCTTAAAAAAAGATGAATCTGAAAACAGATCGATCAATTTATTGTATAGTAAATTCAGAGAATATGCTGATCAACTATTCAAGGATATCATTTATGGCACGCACACAAAACATAGCTCAACTTCAAAGTCAGCAAATATTTGATCTGCTCGTTATCGGTGGCGGAGCAACCGGTTGCGGTGTCGCTCTGGATGCTGCGTCACGAGGCTTGAAAGTTGCGTTGGTCGAAAAAAATGACTTCTCTGAAGGGACCAGCAGCCGCAGCACAAAACTCGTCCATGGCGGCGTGCGCTATCTGGAAATGGCGGTCAAAAAACTGGACCGGGTACAATACAACCTGGTGAAAGATGGCCTTCATGAACGGGGATTACTGTTAAAAAATGCCCGCCATTTGTCCAACCGTCTGTCACTTGTCACCCCATTGTATAAGTGGATCGACGTACCTTATGTTTTTGCCGGGCTGAAATTTTACGATATTCTATCCGGTAAACAGAACATCGGTCACAGTCGCTTATTAAGCCGAAAAGAGGCTCTCCGCCGTTTCCCCGGCCTTAAGGCCGATGGTTTAAAAGCCGGCGTCCTCTATTACGACGGCCAGTTCCATGACGCCCGCATGGCACTTTCCCTGGCGCTCACGGCGGAAGAGCAGGGAGCGGTCATCAGCAACCATGTTGCTGTCATTGGCCTCCTGAAAGAAGACGGGCAAATCTCTGGAGCTGAATTGCAGGATTCACTGACTGGTGACAGCTGGCCAATTAAAGCACGAGGTGTCATAAACGCCACTGGACCCTTCGTTGACCATATTCGAATGATGGACAATCCGGAAACACCAAAAATTCTCACCGCCAGCACCGGAATCCATATCATCCTGGACAAGCGCTTTGCCCCACCAGATACCGGTCTGATGATTCCAGAAACGGAAGACGGACGGGTTTTGTTTGTTCTGCCATGGGAAGACCATGCCGTTGTGGGAACAACAGACGAACCGGCAGAGGTGAGCGAGCATCCGCTCCCCCTGGAGGCAGAGATCGACTATCTTCTGCGCCATGTCACACGCTATTTCAACCTCAAGGTTGAAAAGTCCGACATCAAAGCCGTCTGGTCCGGTCTGCGCCCGCTGGTCTCAGACCCCAAAGCCACCGACACGGCCAAGCTGGCCCGGGATCACGTCATTGAAGACAGTGAAGGAGGACTATTAACCATCGCCGGAGGCAAGTGGACAACCTATCGAAAAATGGCTCTGGACACTATCGATCACGCTCTTAAAGTCTTTCATCTGAACGCACCAAAACCAACCTGTCAGACGGAACAACTGCCGATCCTTGGCAGCGCCGATTACGATGAATCGGGTGATAAGGATCTTGCTAAAAACTATGGGTTCGCCCCTGACATAGCCGCGTACCTCAACCGCACCTATGGTGATCAGGCGGAAAAAATTGCTGCGCTCAGTCTGGAAGGTTATGCTGCCCGCCTGGTAGAACATCACCCGGTTATCGAAGCAGAGGTTCTTTACGCTGCCAGATTTGAACTGGCCGAGCGGGTGATCGATGTCCTTGCCCGACGCACACCGCTGGCACTACTGGATACTGAAGCAAGCAAACAAGCGGCTCCCAGGGTGCTGGAAATTATGGCTGAAGAATTGGGTTGGGATCAAAAGCGCGTTAATGAAGAAACCGCATGGACTGAACAACGCCTGAATACGGCACTGTAATATGGAGAGCCCTGCACATCGGCCGCTCAAACCGGCAAGGAGACTAAACTGCCGGTTTTAAGGTGACAATAAATTCAGCGCCGCCAGTCAGAGAATTTCTGACGCTGATCTTGCCGCTATGACTTTGAAGAATCCGGTAGGTAATTGCCAGGCCGAGCCCGGTCCCGTCCGATTTGGTCGTAAAAAAAGGATCAAACACTTCTGCCAGATTCTCTGTGGGAATACCTGGCCCACTATCTCTAAAGCTCAAAACAATCTCGTCCTCAGAGAAACTGGTCTCTATCCATAAATCGCCGTCCTGCTGCATCGCCTGTAGCGCATTGAGAATCAGATTCAGAAAAACCTGTTTAAACTGGACGGTGTCCCCCACAGCCAGGGGAAGTGAAGTTTTCTCCCAGTGGATATTAATCCTGCTTTTGACGGCCTGCTGGTGAGTGAGTCGAATTACATCGCTGAGCACCTCGTCTGGCTTGAATTCCGTTTGTTGATTTTGCTCCGGCCGCGCAAAGTTAAGATAATTCTCAACCACCTGATTGAGGCGATCCACTTCGCTGATTAGAATCTTACTGAATTCTCCGTTACGCTGTTCCTCAGGCAGAGAATCGTTCAAAATTTCCGCCGCCCCCCGAATGGAACCTAACGGATTCCGAATTTCATGAGCCATTCCTGCCGATAATTCCCCTAGTGCGGCAAGCCGGTCTGCCTGGCGCAATTGGTCCTCAATCTCGACAATCATATCCGCCTGCTCCTTCAATTTCGTGTAACTTTCAGAAAGCCGGCGACTATTGCTTTCCGCACGCAGGCGCTGGAAATTTATTTTCGAAGACAGAAATCCAGTCAGCAGGCCAATGACGTTATAGAGCAGTATTTCCAGCGTTTGTTCTAAACGCACTGCGGAATTATGTTCCCACTGGATGAGGATATGGGGTGCATAAATAATAGAAATAATGAGGCTGGAGAAAACACCACCCCGGATTCCAAACCAGGAGCCGGATAAAATAATCGGCAGATAGTAAAGGCGGCGATAAATACCATGATGGTTAGAATGTTCTGTTCCGGTGAAATAATGGAGAAAGGACACCAGCGTGATCAACATAAAAATCAGCGTCCATCTCACAATCTCCTGTTTATGGATTTGACTTCTGTTACCCATGTTTTGGCCTACACCCAAAAACCATCATCTGAAACATCCAAATAGGTATCACTGATTTAAAACCCTTTTACGCGTAAAAAAGTCCATAGGGAATCTCTGCATGGCTGCTCTTTGCGGGATATCCTTTAATCTACTGTGCAATATTCCACACAATTGACAAACAATCTGATCGAATTTTTTCTAACCTACTGTACTTGCTCTCTATTTTTTTTGGCATGGTTACTGATTATAAGGTTAGAAGGATAAATCTAGCTACTAAATTTCCAGGAGCTCTGTCGCATGCCTCTTTTAACCAAAATTCTTGTTGTCTTGCTGCTCTGGTTAACGCCTTTCAGCCTTGCCCTGGCTCAACCAATTCAACTCGAAGAGCTCCTCACCGAAGCGGATAGCAAAAATCCATCGCTGAAAATTGCCCATGAACAAATTTCCGTGGCTGCCCATAAGATCAACCAGGAGACCGCCCTCCCAGACCCTATTCTCTCAGTCTCCTTGTCCAGCTACCCGATAGATAGTTTCAAGACAAACCGCACCCCAATGACAGGCAATGAAATCCGCCTGGCACAAATGTTTCCTTTTCCTGGAAAACTTGGCACCAAGGGCGAGATAGCTGAGCAAAAGAGTCGCTGGTTTACTTCAGTGTATCAGGATGCACGTCTCCAGGTGAGATGGCAGGTAAAAGATGCCTGGTCCCGCTTGTTATTTCAGCGGCAGGCGATTGAACTGACTGAGCGCAATCTGAAGATTCTTGATGATTTTATCAGGTTAACGGAGACCCGCTATGAGGTCGGCAAAGGTCTGCAGCAGAACGTGCTCAAGGCCCACCTGCAACGATCTCTTCAATTGGACAAACTCCTCGTCCTGCGTCAGCAGGAGGAAGCGACTTTGGCGGAACTGAACAGTCTGGCCGGTCGGGATACGAACCAAACACTGGAGTTGGATGATCAGTTGACGAATCATCAAAGTGTTTTTGATCTCAGTGACCTGCAACAGCAGGCCGAAAAGAAACGTCCGCTGTTCAAAGCATATTCGGAGCTAATCGATCAATACAGAGGTCAACGCGAATTAGCGAAACTCGATTATCGGCCCGATTTCAACCTCTGGGCCAGCTACCGCTGGCGGGATGACAATCTCGCAGATGGTGGTACTGATTTTGTCAGTGGCGGGATCAGTTTTAATCTTCCGGTGCGCAGAGAGCGCCGTTCTGCTGCCGTTGCCGAGGCCGATTCTGCACTTCGCGTAGCGGTCCTAAAACGTAACGATTTCCGCAATCAGGTTCATCTGGCGATTCACCGGGCACTGACAAGTTTCGAACAGGCGGAAAAATTAGCCGAACTGTACCAGAGCGGGATCATTCCCCAGGCCAACCAGACCTTTCAGGCCACTCTGAGCGCCTACCAGGTTGACCAGGTCGACTTTCTCGATCTGCTCGACTCGCTGATGACAGTCTACCGTTACGAAATTGACTATATCAAAGCTCTCAGTGATCAACAGCGCAGCATGGCCAGGCTTGAAGCTGCTGCCGGCCTTGAGATTGATCAATTGCCTGAGCAAGCAACTCCTTTCAAAGGATAAAGCCATAATGCGAATACTGCTGAAATCAGCATTGACCCTGTTAGCAGTCCTGCTCCTGGCGGGTGGAATTTTTCTCAGCGTTAATCTGAACTCCCTGCAATCGCCGCTCGATGGACCCAAGAGTAGCCATGCTGCAGAACAGTACACCTGCGGCATGCACCCCATGATCATTGTCGACGAACCGGGCAGCTGTCCGATCTGCCACATGGATCTGACGCCACTGAAGGCAGAAACGGGTGGCTCCGAGATGAACGCCTCCGGAGAGCGAAGGATCAAGTACTGGCAGGCCCCGATGGATCCAACCTATATCCGCGATGAACCGGGCAAGTCGCCGATGGGAATGGAGCTGATTCCTGTCTATGAAGATCAGGCAACCGGGGGATCAATGATTACCATTGACCCCACGACCATTCAGAACATGGGCGTGCGGACAGCCGAAGTCGTTCGTGGTGAATTGTCGCGCTCGATTCGAACTGTCGGACTCGTCAGTTACGAAGAATCAAAACAATACGTGATTAACGCCAAGATCGCCGGATGGGTCGAAAAACTCTATGTCTCAGAAACCGGCCAGCAGGTCAAAAAAGGGCAGAAGTTACTCGAAATCTATAGCCCTGAACTGGTCACCGCTCAGCAGGAACTGCTGCTGGCACGAGACAACTATAACTCGTTGAAAGAGAGTCGGTTCCCGCAGATTGCTGAGAGTGCCAGTCGTCTGCTTGCTTCATCCCGTAAACGTCTGCAGCTTTGGGATGTCAGCAATCAACAGATCAACCAGCTCGAAAAGACCGGTCAGGTGCGCAAAACGGTTACTCTTTTTGCCCAGTACGATGGCATCGTGACGATGAAAATGGTCAATGAGGGGATGTATGTCAAACCAGGGATGCCTCTGCTCAACCTCGCTGATTTGTCACAGGTCTGGGTGCTGGCTGATATTTACGAATACCAGATTCCCTGGGTTAAGGTTGGCCAACAGGCGCGGGTAGAACTGCCTTACAGCAATGGTCGCAGCCGGACGGCCCATGTAGATTACCTGTATCCCTTTGTTGAACCCAAAACCCGGACGGTTAAGGCCCGTATCCTGTTTGACAACGCCGATCTCGAGCTGCGGCCGGACATGTACGTCACCGTCTATCTGAGCAGTGAACCCTTAAATAATGTCCTGATCATTCCTCAGGAAGCGGTTCTCCACTCAGGAGAGAAACAGACCGTTTTTATTGCTCAGTCCGCTGGTCGATTCGAACCACGACTCGTCAAAACCGGTCAACAGGGAGAAAACGGCCATATTGAGGTGGTCCAAGGCCTGTTTGAAGGAGAACAGGTGGTGACCAGCGCCCAGTTTATGCTCGATTCGGAGAGCAAACTTCGCGAGGCCATCCAGAAGATGAGGAACCCGGTTCGCGCTGAATCCCCGGAAGGAAACACTGGCGAAGATCTCGAAAGTCTGTTTGGGGATACGGATGCAGATGCCAAAGCAGAGCTTGAGACCCTGTTCAACTAAATCGACCAGAACACAAGGACACTAGCTATGCTGGAAAAAATCATCACCTGGTCGATTCGTAATAAATATATGGTCATACTGCTGACCGCTTTTCTGCTGATCGGCGGTGTCTATGCCCTCAAGAATACTCCTCTTGATGCAATCCCAGACCTCTCAGACGTCCAGGTTATTATTTTTACCGAGTACCCGGGGCAGGCACCGCAGGTAGTTGAGGATCAGGTGACCTATCCACTGACCACGCAAATGCTGGCGGTTCCGCAAGCGAAAACTGTGCGCGGCTTTTCCTTTTTTCGACTCTCCTTCGTCTATATCATTTTCGAGGATGGCACCGATCTCTACTGGGCCCGTTCCCGGGTTCTGGAATATCTGAATTATGCCGCCGGACGCCTGCCCCAGGGGGTTACCCCGAGCCTCGGTCCGGATGCCACCGGAGTCGGCTGGATTTACGAATATGTTCTGGAAAGTGACCGGCACGACCTCCAGCAGCTGCGCTCGATTCAGGACTGGTTTCTGCGCTACGAACTGACCGCGGTCGATGGTGTCTCTGAGGTCGCAAGCATCGGTGGTTACGTCAAGCAATATCAGGTCGCGATCAATCCCCAGCAACTGCTCGCCTACCACCTGACCATCCCACAGATTCGCAAGGCGATCCAACGCAGCAATAATGATGTCGGTGGCCGGTTGGTGGAAATGGCCGAAACTGAATTCATGGTCCGGGCCCTCGGTTACATCAAATCGGTCGAGGATTTGGAGCATATTGTGGTTGGCACCGATCAGCGTGGCACGCCGATCCTGTTGCGTGACCTGGCCCGCGTGACTATCGGTCCGGAACTACGTCGGGGTTCCGCAGAGGTGGATGGTGTTGGGGAGGCTGTCGGTGGCATCGTGGTGATGCGCTTTGGCGAAAACGCCCTGCAGACCATCGACAATGTTAAAACCAAACTGAAGCAGTTGCAGGCCGGACTGCCCGAAGGAGTGCGGATCGTTCCGACCTATGATCGCAGTGGTCTGATTAAGCGGGCAGTCAACACGCTGAAGGAAAAATTACTTGAAGAAAGCATTGTCGTCGCACTGGTGACGGCGCTGTTCCTGTTCCACCTGCCAAGCGCCCTAGTCGCAATCGTCACTCTGCCGGTGGCCATCCTGATTGCTTTTTTGATCATGTATGCCCAGGGCATTAATGCAAATATCATGAGTCTCGGCGGCATCGCTATTGCCATCGGGGCAATGATCGATGCGGCGATTATCATGATTGAGAATGCTCACAAGCACCTGGAACGGGATCAGGGCAAAAAGCCGCACTGGGAAATCATTCTCGCTTCGGCAAAAGAGGTCGGACCGACGCTGTTTTTCTCGCTGCTGGTGATCACAGTTTCCTTTGTGCCGGTCTTTGCCCTGCAGGAGCAGTCGGGGCGACTGTTTAAACCGCTCGCCTTTACCAAGACCTATTCGATGGGTGCGGCGGCACTGCTGTCGGTCACTCTCGTTCCGGTGTTGATGGGCTGGTTTGTCCGAGGCAAAATCAGGCCGGAGCACGCCAACCCGATCAATCGGTTGCTGATCCGTATTTACCATCCGGTGGTTGATTTCGTTCTCAACTGGCGCAAGCTGACACTTTTGGTGGCGCTGCTATTGATTTGCTCGATCTGGTACCCGTTATCGAAGATGGGCAGCGAGTTCATGCCGCCCCTTTACGAAGGCGATCTGCTTTATATGCCGACGACCATGCCGGGAATTTCGATTACCAAGGCGAAAGAGCTGCTACAGCAGACCGATCGGATTATCGCTCAGTTTCCCGAAGTTGAGCGCACCTTTGGCAAAGTTGGGCGCGCCGAAACCGCCACCGACCCGGCGCCGCTGTCGATGCTGGAAACCACCATCATGCTCAAGCCGGAGGATCAGTGGAGAAAAGTTCCGACCCCGCGTTTCTACAGTCATTGGGATG
>JAPHSA010000031.1 GCA_026193235.1 Deltaproteobacteria bacterium
ACCCAAAGCTATCAGGGTTACGACAAGTCTATCAGGCGGCAAAGAATTCGCATCGCAGCAGCTGCCAATCAGCTACAGATGTTGATGGCGCGGCAAGGACATCTGCTAGAAGAGATGGCGGTCAACGAGCTGTCCCGGCGCCGAGAACGACTTGATGAGTTCCAGGTCAAGGCACGTTTTGCCATGGCTGACAGTTATGATCGCGCCGTAAATACTCAGGGGCAGGAGAGGGTCGAAAAATGAACTGGCTGAAGCTCTCTATTTTTGCATTACCGCTGATTCTTGCCGCCTGCTCTTCAGTTGACAATCGGGGAACAATTGGTCAGTTGCGCAATCGGCAGATCGTAATCAGCAATGCTGAGATTGCGGGCGGGCTCGAGAAGGCAATGGAGAGCTATCAGCGTTTTCTGGAGGAAACACCTGGCTCGGCCATGGCGCCCGAGGCAATTCGCCGGTTGGCCGACCTGAAGGTCGAGAAGGAGTACGGTCTGATAGGCGACGGCAATCGGGATGCCGGGGATTCTCCGGTGTTGGTGGCTCCGGAGCCTGCGCCGAGAGCTGAAGGCTCATTTTCGGAGCTGAAGCCGTCGAGCGCTCCTGAAGAGGGTGAGTCCGAGGACGAATTTGTACGTCGGGCAACTCTTGACCAATCGTTGCCCGAATTATCGGTGCCGGATTCAAGAGGGGATCCGGCGCTTGATGCCCTGGAAAAGTCAGGCCCCCTGGAAGCGATCAGTCTCTATCAAAGACTGCTTGACGAATATCCGCTTTACCAGCGTAACGATCAGGTGCTGTACCAGATGTCACGCGCTTACGAAGAGCTTGGCAGAATTGAGGAGGCGATGCTGGTGATGGATCGCCTGGTACATGAATTTCCGGAATCTCGTTATCTTGACGAAGTGCAGTTCCGCCGCGCCGAGAATTTCTTCAGCCACCGTAAATTCATGGATGCCGAGGAGGCCTACACAAGCATTGTCAATATCGGTGTCAGTTCCACCTACTATCAGCTGGCTCTCTACAAGTTGGGCTGGACCTTCTATAAGCAGGAGTTATACGAAGAGGCAGAGCATAAATTTATTGCCTTGCTCGATTACAAGGTATCCGTCGGTTATGATTTTGAGCAGCCGGACGATGAGCTAGAACGAAAGCGTATCGATGATACTTTCCGGGTCATCAGTCTGGGTTTTTCCTATCTCGGCGGAGCCGATTCGGTGGTCGAATATTTTTCCGATTACGGCCAGCGGGTCTACGAGGACAGTGTCTACAGCAATCTGGCTGAATACTATTTTACCAAGCGCCGTTACAATGATGCGGTAGCCACCTACAGCGCTTTTGCAACTCGAAACCCGTTCCATATTAAATCACCGCTGTTCCATATCCGTATCATTGATATCAATACCGCCGGTGGTTTCCCCAGTCTGGTTATCAAAGCAAAGAAATCCTTTGCCACAAATTACGGTTTGATGGCTGATTACTGGCAGTACTTCGAGCCCGCTGACCGACCGGAGATCATTGCCTACCTGAAAACCAACCTGACGGATCTGGCTAACCATTATCATGCGCTCTATCAGAGCCCAAAACAGGTCGAAGAAAAACCGCTGAATCTGGTTGAGGCGCTGCACTGGTACCGTGAGTTCCTGACTTCTTTTCCGAAGGATATAGAGACCCCGGTGATCAATTATCAACTGGCTGATCTGCTTCTGGAAAACCACTCCTTTGCCGAAGCTGCTGTGGAATACGAAAAGACCGCGTATATCTATGAGCCGCACGAACAATCTTCCAAGGCCGGTTATGCGGCGGTCTACGCTTACCGGCAACAACTTGGACTTACCCCTGAAGAAGACAAGCTGCCGGTCAAGCAGGAGGTTGTCCGGAGCTCGCTGAGATTTGCCGAGACTTTCCCTGAAAATGAGAAAGCGGCGGTTGTTCTTGGCGCGGCGGCGGATGATCTCTATGCCATGAAGGAGCATGAGCAGGCATTGGCTGCTGCGCGGAATCTTATCGAAACTTTTTCAACTGCAGACGAGAATGTCCGGCGTTCAGCCTGGCTGGTGATAGCTCACTCATCCTACGAACTTGAATACTACAGCGAAGCTGAATCCGCTTATGTCGAGGTTCTGGACTTACTCCCTGGGGGGGACAAGTCCCGGCCTGACCTGTTCGATAACCTCGCAGCGACGATTTATAAGCAGGGCGAGCAGGCCAGGGTTGGTGAGGATTACGCTGCAGCAGCAGATCATTTCCTGCGGATCGGGGTCATGGCGCCAACTTCAGGAATCAGACCGACCGCCGAATATGACGCCGCTGCGGCGTTGATTAAGCTTGAGAACTGGAGCCGTGCGGCAACTGTGCTGGTCGGCTTCCGTGATCATTTCCCGGAGCATGAATTGCAGCCGGAAGTGACCAAGAAAATAGCCTACGTCTATCGGGAAGACGGGAAACTTTCCCAGGCAGCCGATGAATATGAACGGATCGAAAGGGAGTCCGATGATGACGAGATCCGTCGTGAAGCCTTGCTGGTTGCGGCTGAATTGCATGAGCAGGCAAGCGCTAGTGTCCGCGCATTGTCGGTCTATCAGCGCTATGTGAGTTATTTTCCGCAACCGGTCGGTATCAACCTGGAAACCCGCAACAAGATAGCCGAAATTTTTGAAAAACAGGGGAAAAGAGAAGCGTACCTGAATGAGCTTAGGCAGATTGTCGCGATTAATGCTTCCGCTGGGAATGAACGAACGGAGCGAACCCGGTTCCTGGCAGCCAAAGCAGCTTTGGTGTTGGCTGAGTTGGGTTATGAACAGTTTATTGCGGTCAACCTGGTCAAACCTTTCGACGTCAATCTGCGCAGGAAGCAGAAACTTATGAAGGCAACAACGCAGGAGTTCGGAGCACTTCTTAAGTATGAGGTCGGGGAAGTGACCGCAGCTGCGACCTTTTATCTGGCTGAGATCTATGCTCATTTCAGCAAGGCTCTGACGGAGTCCGAACGACCTGAAGGGTTGACTCCTCTGGAGCTGGAAGAGTACGAACTGGCTATCGAGGAACAGGCTTATCCCTTTGAAGAGCGGGCCATCGAAGTTCATGAAAGCAATCTGGAGTTGATGTCCCTGGGTGTCTATAACGAGTGGATTGATAAAAGTCTTGAACGGCTGGCCGGTTTTGTCCCCGCACGCTACGCAAAATCGGAGGCGGAGAGCGCCGTCATCGTTTCCCTCGATTCCTACGGTTTCGAGATTGCGGGTCAGGACCCGGTTATTGTGCCCGGGGATCAGCTACCGGCTTTAGAGTCTGGGCAGAGGGAGGCTGTAGCGAAGGATGTTACCCCTGTCATCGGCGAAGAAAAGGGGCCTGCTGCTCAGGTCGCGTCTGAAAGTAGGGAAGAGAATGCCCCAACCAACACTGCGGCGGAATAGGGAAGGTTCAAATGTCAAAAGTGCAGCTGCTTACAAAAATGATGTGCCGTTCCAAAGAGGCTGCCTGCTCTAGGTTTTTAACAGTTCTGGTTGTCCTGATGTTGCTGGCCGGCTGTGCGACCGGCGGAAAGGTCGTGCCGGAAACAACTGTTGAGATCCCGCAAGTTCCAGATGGACCGACAGTGACGCGCTTTGAGGACGGCAGGAAAGGCTTCACTCTTTCGGAAAACGCAAACCTGGATGCTGACACACGGCGCGACTTTGATCTGGCGGTCGAGTTTATGGAAAACCATGAGTTTGATCAGGCAATCGAACTGCTGATCAAAGTGGTTGGAACTTCTCCGGGCGTTACCGCGCCTTACATCAACCTGGCTTTAGCCTATGGGAAGGTCGGGAAACCGAATCTGGCAGAAGAACATTTGCAGACTGCTCTGAACCTGTTCCCCGGGCATCCGGTGGCGAGCAACGAATATGGGTTGCTGCTGCGCAAAGCTGGTCGTTTTACTGAGGCGAAAAATATATATGAGCAGGCTCTGACGATCTTCCCGGAGTATCTTCCGGTGCGAAAAAACCTCGGGATCCTTTGTGATTTTTATTTGAACGACCAGAAATGCGCTCTCGCTCAGTTCCAGCTGTACAGCGAGTTAGATCCGGGGAATGACCAAGTCAAGTTATGGATCTCCGAACTGAGCTTTAGATCCGGACAATAGCAGGTGACGGACTTTGCCTGGGTAGCGGTCCGTGGTGAACCCAAAGAAACGCCTCTGGAAGGAGGATATCGATGAAAAGAATGATTGTTCTCTGCTTATGCGCGGTTTTGATGCCTGCCGTTATGGCAGCAGCCACTGATCAGGAACCGGAAAGCAGGAGTCAGGGGACACAGCAAGCCAAGGAACTTTCGGGGATGTCTATCGTCGGCAACGACGAAGCGCCAAAATCCCTCTATATCGTTCCCTGGAAGAGCTCAGAAATCGGAGTAGAGACCAGTCTGGGCATGATGTTGAACAAAGACGCCGTTCCGGTAGATCGGGATGTTTTTAAAAGACAGCTGGACTTCTACGAAGTCAGCACTACGAACAGACCTGGGAGGAAAAACTAATGGAAAGTATCTATTCAATCGTGGCCTTTTTTCAAAATGGCGGAATCTTTATGTACCCGATTCTGGTTGTTTTTACGGTCGGCACGGCT
Organism: Deltaproteobacteria bacterium; assembly: GCA_026193235.1. Lineage (GTDB taxonomy): Bacteria > Desulfobacterota > Desulfuromonadia > Desulfuromonadales > Geopsychrobacteraceae > JAPHSA01. The sequence continues at coordinate 4,599 of JAPHSA010000031.1, forward strand.
ATCGCTTTCGAGCGCTGGATCCAGCTGAGTCGAACCCGAAACGAGAATCGAAAAATGTGGATTCGACTGCAGCCGGTTCTGGTGAAGGGTGAATTTGATCAGGCGCGGAAAATTGTCGACAAGGACAAGTCCACCATCGCCCGGATGCTGTCGATGGGCCTGGCCCGGCAGGGCGCGGTCAGGCGCCGGGAGGATATCGAGATCGCCATGGAAGAGAGCATGATGGAGATCATTCCACAGCTGGAAAAGCGGACCCCATACGTGGGCTTGCTTTCAAATATTGCGACCTTGCTGGGACTGCTCGGCACCATCATGGGTCTGATTGAGGCATTTACCGCAGTCGCCAATGCAAATCCCGCCGAGAAGGCCGACCTGCTTTCGGCCAGTATTTCGGTCGCTATGAATACGACTGCATTCGGCCTGATGGTCGCTATCCCGCTGCTGCTTGTTCATGCCAAGTTGACTTCGACCACCGGCCAGATTGTGGATAGCCTGGAGATGGCTTCGATCAAGGCGCTGAACAGCATATCCAGCTTCAGCAAACACCAGAATCCGATGAGTTGATTATGGCCAGACGAAATCAGTACCGAAGACGAAGGAGTATGAGGGAAAACCCTGAGCTGGATATCACCACGTTTCTGAACCTGATGGTCATCCTCATACCATTCCTGCTCATCAGTGCCGTTTTCTCACGCGTCACTATCCTGGAGTTGAGTGTGCCGACCGCAGCCGGAGGAGCGGCAATGGATAAGCCGAATTATACGATTGAGATCGTCGTTCGCAAAGCCGGGTTGGAGCTGGCCAACGGAGTCAGTGTGGTGGCGGCGATGCCCAAGGAAGATGGTGAGTACGACTTGGAGAAATTGACTGAAATGCTCATCCGGCTGAAAAACGATTACCCGCAGAAGGACGATGCCACGGTTTTAATGGAACCTGATATCGAATATGACACTCTAATTCAGATCATGGACAGGGTGCGGGAAACGGAAATTCCAGATGAGAACATTGAAGAACCCAAGAAACTGGTGCTCTTTCCCCTGATATCGATTGGAGATGCGCCATGAGGGATAGCAGACGAATCAGACGTATGGATCGCAACAAGAAAAGAGTGATGGGGTTAAACTTGACATCGCTGATGGATGTTTTCACGATCCTGGTGTTTTTCCTGCTTGCCAATTCATCCTCCAGTGAAGTTCTGTCGACTCCCAAGCAGATCAGTCTGCCCAATTCCGTGGTTGAGGCCAAGCCGAGGGAAACTGTGGTGGTCATGGTCAGTCCCGATGCCGTGCTGGTGCAGGGCGAAACTGTGATCGGCATCCCCGAACTTCTTTCATCCACAAATGATTCGGTTCCGGCGATCACCGAGCGGTTGAGCCAGCTGGAACAAAATATTATTGGGATAAGCACCAAGGGGATCGTTGAAAGCAGGGAAATAACTGTTCTTGCGGATAAAACGATCCCGTTCCGGGTGCTTAAAAAGATAATGTTAACCTGTACGGCTTCTGGATACGGGAAGATCTCACTTGCAGTTATCCAGAAAGCTACTAAAAACTGAATGGGAATTCCGTGGATACTTCTTTATTAGCACAGGAATTAGAACCCCTGAACATGCAGATCGAACAACTGCAGGCAGTTGTTGTGAAGCTGGAAGGCGATCTGCGGGGTATAGAGACAGAGCTTGAAGGCTTTGCTATTGATCAGCAGCATTTTGAGCTTTTGCAGGATGCCTGCAATGCCCTGGAAAAATTGGATGAGCTGGGTGCTGGTGGTCTCTTCTGGGATGGCCTGCCGGAAAGTGCAGATACCGCTGGACACAGTGGCAGGGTACGGGCTCGTATGGTCGATTTCGAAGAACAGACCCGGGGCATCCAGGAACAGCGGGATTTACTCCAGGCTGAAATAGATCAGCATCTGAATGATCTTGATTACCTGTTCGATGAAGTTCAGCAAGCCCACGACCGGGAAGAGCGCCGTCAGGAAGAGTTTGTTATCGAGCGGGAGGAGTCTATCCTGCCGTTCCGCCCGATGCTCATGCCCTGGGCCAAAGAGGCTGACAGCGAAAAGCGCTTTCGGAAGGTCCTCCTGGTTTCTATGTTCTGGAGTCTTCTGCTGGGGATCGCTATCCCCCTGATACTGGTGCCGATACCTGATCGTGTCAGGGTCATAGAAGAAATTCCGGAGCGCCTGGCCATGCTGTTAAAGCAGCAGCCTCCCATCCAGGCGCCTGTGCCGGTACCAATCCCGGAAAAGCCGAAGGAGCCTGAAAAGGTTGAGCCTGAAAAGAAAAAGCCCGAAGAGCCGAAGAAAAAGACGGAGGAACCAAAGAAAAAAGCCGCGCCGAAGAAGACGCCCGAAAAGAAAAAGTCCAAGCCGAAGCCTGCCGGAGGCGAAACCAAAGTTGCCAAAAAGAAAACGGAAAACCTCGGTGTTCTGGCATTTAAGAGTAGTTTCTCTGACCTGATGGATGAAGTTCCGGTTGCCAAGCTTGGAACTGAAGCGAGTGTAAATTCCAAGATTCCGGGACAGGCTATGGCCAAGCGTTCCCTGGTAACAAAGCAGGCCCAAGGCGGCAGCAGTAAGGGGATCAGTAATTACGGTGTGAGCCGTAATCTCGGGACTGGTGGCAAGGGTGGGG
>JAPHSA010000320.1 GCA_026193235.1 Deltaproteobacteria bacterium
CAACCGGGACAAAACAACCGATCCAATTGCAAAAGCGAAAGCGATCGCCATAACAACCAGAACCGGCAAATAAAGATCCAGCATAAAAACCGCTCCTTCCATAAATAAAATTAAACCGTTTTTCTATGTGTATTCTGTCAATTGAATACGCCACAGCGTGTGAAAATTAGGATACATCCTCCATCATGTCAAGTAAAAAATACAGTATACTGTATGCAATTAACCTGACTCCTGCTGTCTTCTTTTCAACTGAAATTACAGCGTTTTTCGATTATTGTTCTTTTTTACAGACAGGTATCTTTGGGGATTTTTCGGGTTGGAAGGTAACGGTGTTCGTGAATCAAACGCCGTTTGAATTTGTAATGATTGAATACCTCAAGGTTTTTTATTTTCCCGACAATTAAGGTCGAGTTTACGGTCAATTCTTATTGCCATTTAAGAGTGCTAAAAAGTGACTGCCAAGGATAATTAAAGTTCTCATGAATTTTTATCTTCTGGCCTTTTTAGCAAACTATTTTTTCTGCTAAAACTTGCGGTTTTTATTCCGCCTGAGCGATCAGCACGCTCATGGCCTGCTCATCAAAAAGATATTTTTCACGACAGTATTCACAGGCCACCTCAACCGGATCCTGCTCTTCTGCGAGCCCACTCAGTTCCTGGCGCCCGAGACCAATGAGCATCTGGGCAATCTGCCGCTGGTTACAGGGGCAATAAGCGGTCAGTGGGATCTTCTGCTGAATGCGAAAATCAAGCTGATCAAATATGCGTCCCAATACCTCTGCCGGTGAAAGTCCCTGTTTCAGCATGGTTGTTGTTGGAGGTAATTTTTTGATCCGCTCACTCAGCAATTGCACATGTTCATCATTACCCGGGGGCAAGGCCTGGATCAAAAAACCACCCGCGACAGCAACCCGTCCGTCACGATCAAGTTCCACCCCCAAGCCGATACTTGAAGGTAACTGTTCAGAACTGGCCAGATACCAGGCAAGATCTTCTGCAATCTCGGCGGTCTGCAATTGAACCATACTTTTATAGGGGTTTTTCAGTCCTAAATCTTTCCAGACATGCAAAAAGCCAGCTCGCCCGATAGCCCCAGCAACATCAAAGCGATTATCTTTCGGAGGCAGCCCCGCCACGGGATTGCGGATCGTACCACGAACTTTCCCATCGGCATCAGCTTCGACACTCAACTTCCCAAGCGGCCCATTGCCCTCAATCACTAATGCCAGCTTCTGTCGACCTTTCAGCAGACAGCCCATAAGGCTAGCGCCAGTCAATAATCGCCCGAGAGCGACAGTGGCTGTTAGATCCGTCTGTTGCCGCGTGCAAATATCTTCAACTAAATTGGTCGTAACAGCAGCAACGCCACGCAACAAACCATCCTGACTGACGACACGAACTAAATGATCCCGCATTATTAGCTTTCAATCCCTAGGATGTGGTTTCAGTTGTTTTGCGCTGATTCTCGATTTCTCGCAATTGGGCATTAACCCTGCCTGCGGATACTGCCATACAGATGCCCTGAACAGCTCCGACCTCCTCGTCACTAATTCCCTGCTTCTCGGCCACGCCAAGATAATGCTCCATTCAGGGGGCACAACCGCTGGTCATGGCTGCAGCGAGGCCGATCAGAATAGTCGTTTTTGTATCGAGATGGTTTTCATCCCGAACAGCATCGTAAAAAGCATTGAAAGTTGATCGATTCTTTCCCGTCAACATGCCTGTTCTCCTTTCAGCTGCGTAACCGATAGCCCTGACCAATCAACCAGGCGGCCCAGATAAAAAGACCTATCGCCAACGCCGAACTCACACCAAAAGCCACCAGATAGCTGGTATCGCCCACGCCGATAATGGCATGCCGGAAGCCATCGATCAGATAGAATAAGGGATTCAGATAGGAGAGCTTGCCCCAGGGATCGGGCAGGATTGAAACCGGGTAGAAGACCCCCCCGAGATAAATGAGTGGCAGGATGACAAAGTTACTGTACATCGACAGCGTATCAAAATTATGAGCGTAAATGGCTGCAATCAAGCCAAATTGAGCGAACAAGAAACTGGCAATCATGGCCATCAGAATAGCAAAGAGTGGGGCCTCCCAGGGCAGCGTGGCAAACAGAGTCGAAATCATCAAGACGACTGTTCCAACCAACATCCCACGAATCATCGCAGCCAAAGTATAGGCCAGAATAAACTGTGGTGGGCTCACCGGAGTCACGAGCAGATCAACGATCCCGCCAAGATAACGTGACATAAACAACGATGAGGAGGTGTTGGCAAAGGAATTATTGATCACCCCCATGATAATAAGCCCTGGAATAACGAACTGGGCATAGCTGAACCCCTCCAGGACAGTGAGGCGCTCTCCCAGAGTGGCACCAAAAACAAACAGATAAAGAGAAGCCGTGACAATGGGAGTCAGAATTGTCTGCGTTGATACTCGACAGAAACGCAAGACTTCTTTTCGCAGCAAGGTCCAGAATGGCAGCCAGGGATAAAATTTGTCGGGCGTGCGGGGCATCATCAATTGAATCCCTTCATTCCGGTCAGTTGGATAAAGACTTCTTCCAAGCCACTCTGATCGGTTTCAATATCACTAATATTCAACCCCAGGCTGCAAATCTGATTCAGCAAGTGACCGGCACTTTCACCGGCCGGTAGGTTCAACAGTAACAGTCGCCCATCCTCTTTCAATTGAGGTGAGTAATTTTTCAATTCAGCAGGTTGTTCGGCCAAAGGCTGTTCCAACCAGAGGCGTAATTGACGGTTGGACAAGCGGCGTACAAGATCATGGGTATCCTCAAGGGCAATCAGTTCGCCGTGGTTCATAATGGCAATACGATCACACATCTCTTCTGCTTCTTCCAGGTAATGGGTGGTTAACAGGATTGTCGTTCCTTGCCGGTTGATCTCACGGACAAATTCCCACAAACCATGGCGCAGCTCAACATCCACCCCAGCAGTCGGTTCGTCGAGGATGAGCAGTTGCGGCCGGTGAATAAGCGCCTTGGCAATCATAAAGCGGCGTTTCAAACCACCTGAGAGTTTCAACATCACCTTATCCAGATGCGGCTCGAGTCCCAGACGTTCAATCAGTAATTGCCGCCAGGCAGGATCATCCTTGACCCCATAATAGCCAGCATGCAGTCTCAGGGCCTGATCAACAGTGAAAAAGTTGTCTATTACAACTTCCTGGTGGACGACTCCCAGCATTCTTCGGGTATAACGGTAATCACGTTGATTATCGTAGCCAAAGGCCGTAATCTGACCAGCTCCGAGACGAACAACTCCGGCAATCATATTGATTGTCGTACTTTTCCCGGCCCCATTGGGTCCCAACAGGCCAAAGATCTCGCCCTGACGGATCGCAAAACTGACGTCTCTAACCGCAGGCTTCCCATCAAAGGATTTACACAGATTTTCAATCGTTAAAGCATCCATTTTGCGAATATACAACCACGCCTTCTTCCTGGCAACAGAAGAGCCTCTCACCAACTTGACAAAACAGCCCCTTCTCACCAATGATGAACTTAGATATCAGTATTAGTAACGAAAGTAACAGGAATAACGACCCATCATGCCAATTAAAAAAATCCGTTCATATCTGATGGCAAAATCCTACGACTTTGCCATGCAGAGCACTGAGCAACGGTGCTTGACGAGATGGCGGAAGGAAATCCTTGCTACAGCTCATGGCGACCTGCTGGAAATTGGTGCTGGAACAGGGATTAACCTGCGCCATTATCCTGTAGAAACCTCGCACATTACTCTATCCGAGCCCGATGCCCAGATGCGCAAGCAACTCATGCGTAAAGTTGCTAAACCAAACGACAAACAAATTGAAGTCACCGCCTGGGGGGCAGAATCAATCGACATGCCTGATGCCTCATACGACACAATTGTTTCCACTCTGGTGTTATGCTCGGTCAGCTGTCAGCAAACGAGTCTGCAAGAAATTTATCGCCTCCTCCGCCCTAGCGGCTCTCTCCTGTTTATGGAGCATATCATTTCTGATAACCCGACGATCATGGCCTGGCAACGCAGGATCGAACCTTTGTGGAGTTTTTGTGCCGGGGATTGTCGCTTGACTCGGAACACCGCCGCAGCGGTAACGGCAGCAGGATTCAACATAGAATGGCTGACTGAGGAACCGATGCTTGGTGCTCCGGCATTTGTAAACCGAACAATTCGCGGTGTCGCAAAAAAACCGGATTAAACCCTGAGAGGCTGTCCATGTCGCTGATCGCTAAACTGACAAAACGTGTATTCTCCAAGAGCGGGCCGCGCATTGAAGATCCCCGTTGTTCAACGACAGCGGGACATTTCATCCTTGATGAAGATTTTGATTTTGAAAGTTCCCCGAGTTGCCCGAACTGTAAGGCAAATGACAGTGCCTTCATCATCTACGGAAAGCCCCTGTTAACTCGTAAGATTATTACCGGATTCGAGTCGGGCAGACTAATCTCGGGAGGCTGTATGGTACGTAAATCAGCGCCCAAATGGCACTGTCAACAATGCGGCATAGATTTCGGAACGCTTGAGTAGAGTTACCATAGACAAAATTCAAGAGGTCAGCTATTGATAGCACCTCAAAAACACAAAGGATAAGGAGTAAACAAATTATGGCAAAAGCAAGCGCACGCCACATCCTGGTTCCATCGGAAGAAACTTGTAACAATCTGAAAACAGAAATTGAAGCCGGAACAGATTTTGCGGAAGTCGCCAAACAACACTCACAATGCCCTTCAGGTAGTCAGGGTGGTGCTCTAGGTGAATTTTCTCCGGGTCAAATGGTGAAAGAATTTGATGAGGTCGTTTTCAGCGGAGATATTGGCAAAGTTCTCGGCCCGGTCAAAACACAATTCGGCTACCACTTGATTGAGATCACCAGCAGAACAGAATAGTCAACAGCTCAATAGAAAACAAAACCCCGCTTTTGAAAGCGGGGTTTTGTTTTCTATTCGTTTTTCAGTCAATCACAGGCTGAAGCTTATTCCGCAAGCTTATTCAACTCTTCTAAAATCTCATTCTGCTCATATATCTTTTCGTGATAATAGTTCCAGACATGATAGCTTTGCAGACCTAAAATCGTTAAGCCAACAGCAAAAATTGCCCAGAAATTTTCACTGAGTCCTTTGGAAAAATGATAAAAAATATAAAAGGCACCCAGATAGCCAAGATGGGCCAGAGCTCCGCGGGGTTTTTTATCACTGGCCATATTTGTCAAAACCAGAATAATTGCCGAGAAACCATAAAGGACCAGTGCCCAGTTAATATATTTAACCGGCGGCCCCTCCCCCAGGATCGCATGGATTCCTTCACTCAACGGCGGAAGAAAATCAAAGCTCCGATGTGCTCCCATGCTCAACGCGGTAAACAGAGCAAGAATCCAGAGACCGGTACTGGAAAGGAATTCAAACCTCTTTATTTTCGCTTGAACCTGTTTCCGCAGCGGATTGATGTCCGGTAGCGTTGTTTCCGGTTCATGAGTTTTCGGTTCCGTCATTAATTTCACTATCCCGGTTCTCACCAGCCTTTAGATCCTGCCAGGCCTGATCACGCTGTTTAACCAGCAAGCGAAAATCCTTGTTTAACTGCCCCAGTTTGTGGTCGGATTTTGGTAATTCAGACTCAGGAACGCCCTGAGCAGCCTGTTCAGCATTGTATGTCAGCCTGAGGATAGGCATGAAGAGGTTCATTCTCAACAGCGCCGTCACCCCACCAACAGTTAAAAATAGAACCATCACGCTAAAAATTATCATCCGGTATCTGAGCAAAGCAAGCGTTTTTTCCAGGTTTTGGCTGGAAACTCCAATACTTAAAAAGCCCAGATATGGCTCATCTTCGCCGTGGAAATGACAAGCTGCGGTTGAGCATTTCAGTTCATTAAGAATGGGTAAAGAAACTGATATGTAACCATTTCTGTGGTCTACGTCGTGCTGAGACGTAACAGTGGAAGATGGATCTGCTTTTAAAAATCCTGAGATATGTGAATCAATCGTGGCTGCAAGCACCTCAGGCTCTTCCCGCCCGGTATAACGCACATTGCCTTGATGGTCATAGATTTTTAATAACCCGACATCAGAGCGGGTTCCTATATTGGTGACAATATGCTGTATCGCGCGCCGGTCGTCCTCCATCATCGCATGCCTGGCCGACTTCACCACCGTTCTGGCATCATTGTCCAGGTTTCGCATGGCTTCAGCCGTCATATCTGACTTAACAAAGGAGTAGAGCAGGATACACACGAAAATGACGAATCCGGTGACCGCGATTGTGACCGGCACTATGGCTCTGGCGATCAGATTATGAAACATATTTCCTCGCTCAGCTGTTGTGCGTATTTAAAGAAGGCTGGGGATAAAAAACTGGCGGGGGGATATATGTATCCACCCGCCAGAGAACCTGCAGCTTATGCCTTTGCAGGAGCTACCTGCTCTTCACTAACCTCGACTTCAATCTCTTCTGCCTGTGATTTATATTGGTAAAGAATCGGTAGACGAGCCAGGATAAAGCGATAGGTGGCCACATAAATCGCGAAGATCGTGATAGCAATAATGATTTCCCACATATGTGGAATTTCCTGATACAGCTTCCAGTTGAAAGCAATCAGAGCGGTGTTCAAACGGTTTAATAAAATACCGAAAACCGTCATAAATGCCCCGATACGACATAGACCAACAATCCTGTGGTGAATGCCGTACATCAGAATAAACATTGGCAGAGTCACAAAACAAATTATTTCAAACAACCACCAAAGACCCCAACCGGTGGCAAAGTAGGCCCATTCATTATCATGAGCAATGGCAATAAATTTGATAATGAGGTAGGTGGCTAAACCCATTGCGGCACCTTTGGCAAGTGAGATCGTAATCCTGTCGAGATTATCGATAAACCGCTTGTCACAGCGCCATTTCATTGTATAAATAACCACTGTACTGACAGAGATGACCATACAGAGGCCTGCGGGGATTGATGAAGTAAAGAAGTGAATCCACTGAAACGCAGATGAATACCAGAGCGGGTGCACTTTCCCCGGCGCATACACAAAGAGTGCCCCCAGAGCTCCTTGATGCAGAGTTGAGAGAATAATTCCGGAAACCGTCAGCCCGATGGTTCCTTTACGAATAAATTCATAGCCGCGGCGAAAGCCGATCCACTCAAAAAATGCAGTGGAAACTTCAGCAATTTGAACCGATAGATAGGTGGCAACGTGCCAACCGACCAGGAACAGAACTGCCGCCGGACCAAACGAGTAAACCATCGGGTAAGCCAGGCGCCAGGGCTGCCCAAGGTCGACCAGCAGGTAAACAACAGCAAAGAAGTAACCGAGCAGCCCGTTCAATAGAGCAAGCCGTTCAATCGGCTCAAAATCATGACGTCCGAAGATCTCGACCGTTGTCCCCAACATAAAACCGGAAGCGGACAATGGAACCATACAAAACAAGCCGAAACCAAGGAACAGTCCCCAAGGGTAATCATAGGAAGCATGGGTAACCGCTCCCAGGCTGAAAATGAAACGGTAGATAATGACTGGAATCCCGATGGCAAAGATAATCGCCAGAAACCAGTTGAATTTATTACGGAAAGCCTGGCCAATGTATTGATCCAGGGTCAGACCAAGCAGCAACTTTTCCATTACAGACCACTGTTTCCCGTTTGTTTTCAGATCTGCATCATGCGGCTTAATTCCAAATGTCTCTAATTTTTTCATTGTCAGTGACCCTCCTGCTCATCGTGGCTGTGATCATCTCCATGACCGTGGGATTTTCCTTTGGTTGCGAGCAGGTGGAAACCTGTAAACAGTGCCGGCCAAATAGTCAGAACCATGGGAACTATGGCCAGGAAATCCTTAACATTGTTGATAATCGGCTCTTTGGGTAAAGAGGTATCGAACCCAGCCTCTTCAAACGGAGCACTGGAAAGATAGAACCAGCCGGTCCCGCCAACTTCATGCTCACCGTAGACATGATCAACATATTTTCCAGGGTTCTTTTTGATCCGCTCATGAGCAATCTTCATCAGGTCCTTCCGTTTACCGAAGGTCATGACTTGCTGTGGACAGCTCTCAACACATGCCGGTGGCTTGCCTTCCTTTAAGCGGGTGTCATAGCAAAAGATACACTTCTTGATCACCGGGTTAATCGCCGAATGATAAGTGTAAGCCGGAATATGGAATGGGCAGGCAATCATACAGTTTCGACAGCCAACACAGACCTTCGAATTGTAGATGACCGCACCTTCCGGGGTCTTCTTGTAAGCATTAACAAAACATGACGTCAGACATGCAGGCTCGTTACAATGGTTACACTGAATCTTCCGATAAAGTGGCTCGTCAGCCCCTTTTGGCTCGTAACGGTTGACGATCGTGTAGGCTTTATCCGTTGTCCGCCGCTTCTGGCCATGCTTTATCTCATCAAAAACCGAGGTGTCATCAAATGGCAGGGCCGGTGCCGGCAGCTTCTGTTCTAAATTACAGGCAGCCTCGCAGGTACGACAGCCAACACAACGGGTCAGATCAACCAGCACCCCCATCCCTTCGGGAAAACCCTCAAATGACCCGGCTGCGAATGACTTCTGGGCCGGGGTCATCATCACTGCGGCCCCTCCTGCCACGCTTCCGGCTAAAAATTTTCTACGTGATATTTTACTCATGACGAAATCTCCTTGTTATATTCCCCTGAATACTCTGTTTAGTCGGAATCAATGGCCTGATCCCTTGGCAGACTCTTTAGGGGCAAACTCTCCAGAATGATAGAACTTGTCGCCGGCCTCTGTCTTTGCGTGACAGTCTTCACAACCGGTCGGTCCATCGACCTCCTTGTGACAGCCGATACAGTTCAAATGATAAGCAGCTTTCAAATTAGGCTTATCGTCATGATAGATATAATCTGGTTTTGGATTGTGCAGGTTTTCCGCGGAAACAGGATCAGCAGAGTGGCAGTTCTGGCATGAAACTGAATCCATTTCTTTTTCACCGTCATGGCATTTTGCACAATATTCGCTCTCAACCCCGGTGCCCGTTGTGTGATGATGGCAGACAGAGCAGTTTTCAGTTGCATCCACATGCATTGCGTGGTCAAAAGCAACTCCTTCATACAGATTTTCCAGGACATCAATTTCAACTTCATCCGGGAAAACATCCATTGCGTAACAACTCATTGCCAGGATGGAGATAAGTAACAAAACTCCCAACCCTGTCATAAGCTGCTTACCGGCATTTACCATAGCCTCAACTCCTTAGTTCTTAAATTCTGCCCGTGGCTTAAATAGCAGCAACAAAACAGATCAATTAAAATATGACCTTGCGGCCCAAACCTCAATTAATCCTCATCCCCCCCGCCGTGGATATAACGGTAAAACATTGGGAAGAGGGTAAAAAACAGCAAACAGAGCAGGTACTCAAGACCCTTTATATAAGTGTAGTAATCTACAACCGTATAAATCTGCTCTACATGACCAACATTCATGAAAAAATCTAACATCGCAAAGACCTCTCAAGGAAAATTATTCAGTGCTTCTTTGCCGAAGCAGCAAGTTTTTTACCTGATGTACTTCTGGCAGCTTCCTTGGTCATACCGAACAAGGCAAGGACAGCAGGTACGAGTTGAGCAACAATGAGCAGGGCACAAAAACCGACAAACAGCAGAACCAGGATGCCACTGTTATAGGTTTTGCCAGTGTCAACAGCCAGGGCCGGAGAAACAGCCATAAGCAGCAGAGCGAGAGATGTTAAAAGTGTTTTTAC